>JAVLEV010000094.1:5504-8157 GCA_031920365.1 Planktomarina sp.
AGTACCAACATAAGCCGTATACAGCATTATACCATGAACCTTTATAAAGAGCTGGAAGCAGAGACTGGACAGGGCTGTGGCGTGTTTCAGCCTGGTAGCCTGTATCTTGCACAAACAGAAAATAGAGAACATCAACTTCGGTTACAAGCGGCTAAGGCTAAGTATTATGGGATGAACTTTTATGAAGTAAGTCGTGATGAAGCAGAGAGGCTCCATCCCCTAGTAGATTACTCTGGAGTGCGATGCATCATGTTTGAGCCTGATGGTGGTAATGTTGACCCTTCGGGCGTCACAAATGCTTATGCGACAGGCGCTCGTGCGAGGGGCGCAGAGATACACCGGTTCACACCAGTTATGGGTACAGAGCAACAAACGGATGGCAGTTGGATTGTACGCACTCCCAATGGGGACATAAATACGCAGTGGGTAGTAAATGCTGCTGGCTTGTGGGGGCGTGAAGTGGCTGCTCTTGCAGGAATAACTTTGCCTTTGCAACCTACCGAACATCAGTATTTTGTCACAGAAACCATAGCTGAGATAGCTGCTATGGACCGACGTTTGCCCTCAGTGGCAGATCGTGATGGTGAATATTATCTACGCCAAGAAGGACAGGGGCTGTTGATTGGAGCTTACGAGAAAGACCTCCGTTTTTGGGCCGAGGAAGGTACACCGTTAGATTTTGCTCATGAGCTATTTTCTGACGACCTCGATCGAATTGAGGATAATATGATGCGCGCGATTAATAGGGTTCCAGTTATTGGGACGGCTGGGATCAAACGGGTGATCAATGGTCCAATGATTTGGTCACCGGATAGCAACGTGCTTTACGGTCCACATCCTGACCTTAAAAATTATTTTTGTTGTAACGGCATCATTCCCGGTTTTAGTCAGTCGGGCGGCATGGGCCTAATGTCTGCGCAGTGGATGATAGACGGCGAAAGTCAATATGATATGTTTACGTGGGATGTGGCACGCTTTGGTGTTTGGGCTGATAAAACTTTCACAAAAGCTAGGGTTGGTGATCAATATGCCAAACGTTTTGCAATACACTTCCCAAATGAGGAACGCGAAGCTGGGCGCCCGGTACGCACTCGCCCAATCCACACCTTACAACGTGCGCTAGGAGGTGTGTTTGGACTAAATTACGGTTGGGAACATGTACAATGGTTTGCTGATGTACCGGGGACCAAAGACACTTACGGCTTTACACGGCAAAACTGGTTTGAACCGGTTGGTCGTGAATGTAGGATGTTGCGTAAAAATGCGGGTATTATTGATATCTCTAACTTTGCTAAATACAGCGTGTGTGGGGCAGATTCTGCCGATTGGTTAAATGCGGTGTTTGCCAACAATATGCCAAAAACTGTTGGCAAATCTTGTTTGACCCCTTTATTAAGTGTGCGCGGCGGAATAGCAGGCGATTTTATGGTTACACGACTAGCAGATGATGAGTTTATGGTCATTGGGTCTGGAATGGCTGAACGTTACCACCAGCGTTTCTGGAATATGGTTCCAATGCCTAATGGAGTTACCTTTGAAAGCATGACTGAAGCAATGTGTGGTTTCAATGTTGCAGGGCCAAAATCGCGTGACTTATTGCAACGCTTGACCGA
This sequence comes from Planktomarina sp., assembly GCA_031920365.1. Taxonomy (GTDB): domain Bacteria; phylum Pseudomonadota; class Alphaproteobacteria; order Rhodobacterales; family Rhodobacteraceae; genus Planktomarina. The sequence continues at coordinate 7,118 of JAVLEV010000094.1, forward strand.
CACATCAATGGATACTGCTGATTTTCCGTTTATGCGCTCTAAACTTATTAAAATTTCTGGCGTGGACTGTGTTGCGTTGCGGGTCTCATTCACAGGGGATCTTGGCTGGGAGTTGCATTGTAAAACTGAGGATCAACTACGCCTTTATGAAGCTTTGATTGAGACTGGAAAAGCTGTGGGCGCTGGGCCGGTTGGGGCACGGGCCTTAATGAGCCTGCGGGTTGAAAAAGGCTATGGATCCTGGTCAAGAGAGTATAGCCCCGAATACTGGCCGCAAGAAGTCGGGTTATCTGGCTTGATAAAATTAAGCAAAAATTTTTTACATAAGGATGCTTACATAGCAATCAAAGATAACCCACCCCGTGAAATACTATCAATTGTTGAGATTTTTGATATCGCGGTAGCTGATGCCACTGGCGGTGAGCCTATATTCGACAAAGTTGGGACTGGGGTGGGCCGAGTAACTTCAGGGAATTATGGCTATGGTGTGAACAAGTCGCTGGCGCTCTGCTATCTGAAAAATGTAAGTCCAGGAGACGAAGTTAATGTGATGGTGCTAGGTATGCCTCACCGTGCCATTGTCTTGCCAGAGCCACCATTTGACCCTCATGGCACTAAATTACGCGGTTAGTCTTTAGCGGTGGCACTGTAATTTCCATAATATGTTTAGTAGATTGAGGAACTCTCTGTTGAAATAAGATGCATAAAGTATTTAAAAAGCTTACGCTTGTTCAGTCAAAAGGGGTTACTTAATTATTTTTAAGGCTACCTAGTCGTATATTAGTTTAAACAAAAAACTGAAAACATAGTTGCAGTCATATTTAAAAACTGGATTTACGTTTTATGAGTAAACTAACAGTTATGACTGGTGCTAACTCTGTGCAGTACTACAGGTTTAACCAAAAAAATACCATTATGCGCTGATTGAGGATCTGACCCCAGCGTATTTTTCTTGTCCGGAACCACATAGGATAACGCTACCAAGGCCTGTATCGGAATGGTATGGCCATAGCCTAAGTCTAAAAATAACTTTAACAAAG
>JAVLEV010000095.1:0-8025 GCA_031920365.1 Planktomarina sp.
CACCCGTTGTGGCTGGCCGCGCGCGCTTCAGTTGTAACTTGACCCCCACCAAAATTTTTTGAACACTAAAGGTCTTTCGCAGGTACTCATCCGCAAGGGTCTCCGAACCAAGCACCATGTCCACTTCTCAAGAACCCGCCGAGAGTATGATGATCGGAATGGCCCGCGTGTTTTTACGCACTTTGAGCTGACGACAAATCCTAATCCCAGAAACTCCCGGCAGCATCCAGTCACGCAAGATCAAATCTGGCGGCTGCTCGTCAATCAGTTGCAGCGCCTCATGCCCATCTAAGGCCTGCACAGCCTCATAGCCAGCCGAGGTGAAATTATACGCCAGCACAGCCTGTTGTGTAGACCTTGTCCTCAACAATTAATATCTGGGCGTTTAGCCTCATTTACGTATCATCCGCCACGGCCAGATTGCCCTTGGGGCGCGTATTGCCATGCAGCATACCACTCACCGAATAAATCATCTGTTCGGCGATATTGGTCACATTATCGCCCATACGTACCACATTTTTTGCAATGGAATGCAGGCGTACAGAGGTCGAAATATTGAGCGGAACTTCCTTCGTATGAGTTAAAACCTCATGAAATTACCCATTATACTTCTGATCGAGCCTGTGAGTACGCAAAAGCAAGGCTTTGGCTAAATCGGTATGGCGAGGAACATAGGCGTTCAAAACATCGCCCAGTATAGCCTCCACTTCTTTGATCATCCGCAACAAACTGCCTTCTGAACCTTCAATCTTTGCGTTTCCTATCTGCAAAGTGGACCGCTTGGCCGATTTCTTATTGTAATCCATTAAATATGGATTGGGCCAAAGACTTACATTTGCCAAATCGTCAGTCTGGTCCGACAACTAAAGATGGCCAAGACAGGGCATTCAGGATTTGATTTAGTATTAGATTATCAACCTAGCCTAATATTTTCAAGCCCTTGGCGAAGCGTCGCATATTGGCTTGATAGTCCTGCGCAGATTTCAGCAGGCCAAGAACCTCTGCCTTACTCAGCACCCTCGCCACTTTGCCCGGCGCCCCTATAACTAGGGAGTTGTCTGGGATAACCTTACCTTCTGTCACCAAAGCCCCTGCCCCAATCAAACAATTGCGGCCAATTTTCGCCCCATTCAAAACTGTAGCCCCCATGCCGATCAGGCTTTGATCACCAATTGTACATCCGTGCAGCGTGGCTTGATGCCCAATCGTACAGTTGGTCCCAATGATTAGAGGAAACCCAATATCTGTGTGTAAAACTGAATTTTCCTGTACATTTGAACCTATTCCAACTTGAATAAGGGCATTATCACCGCGCAAAGTGGCACCAAACCAAACAGAGGCATGCGGCAAAAGCCGTACATTTCCAATAATATTTGCATCAGGTGCTACCCAATACTCTTGGCCAGCAGGCAGATCTGGGGCTATCCCTTGCAGCTCATAAATCATTTTTTTTCTCAAATTCTGACTGTAAGACCCGCACATGATCTACCAACCCTGGCTGTTGACTTCGCCTTAAGCGTTCCGTGGCTACAATCGATTTTAGCTTTTCCTCGGTGACGTCAAGGTCGTCGTTTATCAAGACATAATCATAACCAGACCAATGGCTGATTTCGTCCCAGCTTTTCTGCATTCGCTTGGCGATAATCTCGGGCGTGTCTTGTCCACGTCCCTCTAACCGGCGTTCTAACTCAACAATCGAGGGTGGTAATATGAAAATTGAAAGGACATGTTTTTGTAACGCAGAGTTTGAAATTTGCTGTGCGCCTTGCCAATCAATATCAAATAGGACGTCCTGACCCTTACTAATAGCTAACTCGACTGGTTCTTTAGGGGAACCATAGAACTTTCCGAAAACATGGGCGTGTTCGAGCATATCGCCATCTGAAACCTGTTGTTTGAATTTACTTTCATCAATGAAAAAATAATCTTTTCCGTCCTCTTCACCGTTTCGCATTTTACGAGTGGTAGAAGACACTGAAAAGGCTAGCGATGTATCCCATTTCATTAACCTCCGCGCCAAAGTTGACTTTCCAGCTCCTGAAGGTGACGATAAGATGATCAACAAACCACGCCGCATCAGGTTACTCGACATTCTGCACCTGCTCACGCATCTGATCAATTAATACTTTCATTTCAAGTCCAATCACTGTTAGCTCTTTCGAGCTGGACTTTGAACATAGAGTATTAGCCTCTCGGTTAAACTCTTGCATTAAAAAGTCGAACTTACGCCCTGCAGGCTCCTGTGAATTCAATAAAGTATCAGCCGCGGAAATATGCGCGGATAAACGGTCGATCTCCTCCGTAACGTCACTTTTTACCGCGAGTATGGCCATCTCCTGAGCCAGCCTTTCTGGGTCAATTTCTTGTTTAAGCCGAGAAACTGCTAACTGGAGGCTAGCCTCAAATTCTGTGGACCGCTTTTGAATAGCATCAGCAGTCTGCGTTAATAGCTCCTTCATGGCAGCAACTCCAGCAGACAAAACAGAATACAAAGCTCGCCCCTCATCTTGCCTAGCGATTTGGAATTGAGCAATGAGCGTGGGTAGTTGGGAAACCACCATTAGTTTAAGCTTTTTTTTAGCCATGTCTCCGGCTTCAAAATCCATAAAGCCGTTTTGGGCAGCAATATCTGCCAACCCAATTGGAGCAAATTCAAGGCCTTTTTGTTTTGCAAGTTGTGCCACATTAACCGCATTTTCTAAAATTTGCTCCAATTTTACTGGATCAATTTGCCGTTGGACAGTGGTTTCTGATAGAGAAACTTTCAGTCCAAACTGCAACGATCCACGAGCAACTTCTTCGGCAATAGTTTTACGCACTTGTTGATCGAGGCCCGTTAGCCAATCTGGAACTCGGGCTCTAATATCTAAGCCTTTGTTGTTCACCCCACGTATTTCCATGGACCAATCATACGGCCCTATTGAACCACTCAGGCTCGCGATACCCGTCATTGATGTTAACATACAAACTCCAAAATTAGCGCTAATCTTTTTCTATGGTAATTTCTTCCTTAAAAAAATGTTAAATTTAAGTGAAATTATTAACATACATTACCAGTCTTGAATAAAATGGTTTTAAAAATGTTCTCGGGTCTGGGCTAACGGGATCTTTATGTATCTAAGAATTAAATACTAATGAATACATATTCAATATTGAATTAAGTAGAACTAAACGTAGCGAATTGCATTCTAATCGACCGCCCCATGAAATTGCTACTTAGTGAATATTACTGCTGGTAGATAAAGGCTTGCGTTCTATGCTACCTCAAAAACACTAAAGCCCTTTTACCCTTACTTAACAACCTAAAACGATAATAACTGCAGAGTCAAAAATATTGCTTTTTCATAAATTTCTATAACTAGCTTGCCATTCGTGACGCACGAGTTTTACTAGTTTTACTAAGCTCTTCAGACACGAGGAATGCCAGTTCTAAAGATTGTGAAGCGTTTAGACGTGGATCACAGGCTGTGTGGTAGCGATCTGACAGGTTTTCATCGGTCACTGCACGCACACCGCCGGTACACTCTGTCACATCTTGGCCAGTCATCTCAAAATGTACGCCACCAGGAATAGTATTTTCTGAGCGGTGGATTGAAAAAAATTCCTGAACTTCTCTCAATACACTTTCGAACGGTCGTGTTTTATAACCAGACGCAGCTTTGATCGTGTTGCCATGCATCGCATCACATGTCCAAACAACATTAGCACCTTCCTCTTTTACCGACTTTATTAACCGTGGAAGATGATCCCCAACGGATCCCGCACCAAACCGAGCTATTAAGGTGAGACGGCCCGCTTCATTTTCTGGATTTAATTTAGCCATCAAAACTTTTAAATCTTCCGCCGTGGTTGTTGGACCACACTTTAATCCTATTGGATTTTGAACACCTCTGCAAAATTCTACATGAGCACCATCAGGCTGGCGAGTTCGATCGCCAATCCAAATCAAATGACCAGAGCCAGCAACATATTTACCAGAGGTGCTGTCTATACGGCATAGAGCTTCCTCGTACTCTAATAGAAGAGCTTCGTGAGAGGTATAAAAGTCTACCGTGCTAAGCTCTGCATTTCTATCAGAGGTTAGACCGGCTGCTTGCATGAAATCTAAAGCATCAGAAATGCGATTGGCCATATCGCGATACGAGGATGCTTTTTCCGACTCTGTAAAACCTAGCGTCCATGAATGTACTTGATGTATATCTGCAAACCCACCTTTTGAGAATGCTCGCAAAAGGTTTAATGTCGCTGCAGCCTGCGTATAGGCCTGTAACATCTTTTGAGGGTTTGGGCTACGGGCCTCGCTAGTGAAGTCTAAGTCATTGATGATGTCACCACGGTAGCTAGGCAACTCAACGTCATTTCTTATCTCCGTTGGAGCCGAACGTGGTTTTGCAAATTGGCCAGCCATTCTTCCGACCTTAACCACAGGCACTTTAGCACCATATGTCAAAACCATTGCCATTTGCAGCATAACCTTAAATGTATCTCTTATGTTATCAGCTGAAAATTCTTGGAAACTTTCTGCACAATCACCACCTTGAAGCAAAAAGGCTTCACCGCGGCTGACGGCAGCCAGTTGTTGACGTAGTGAACGCGCTTCACCAGCAAATACCAAGGGCGGATAGCGCCCTAATTGTTGCTCAGCCGCAGCAAGAATTGTCTGATCTGTATATTCGGGCATCTGAACCCTAGGTTTATTGCGCCAATCAGATTTTTTCCAGCTGGTCATGTTGAAGTGCTCCGGGTTGGGTTAGGGTTATCGTAGACTACTTTAGAGCGATTTTGATTGATAAACCACCGTAAAAAATGCGTGATGGTTTTAGTCTCTTGACGCGCTGTTAGTTCAGGGCCAAATGGGGCATTACCAACGTCGCCTTAATGCTATTTAAAAGGTTTTACCATGGATTTTTCTGATCAGCTGGTCGTAGTCCAGGCCCCCCCTACAAAACCACGTCGTTTTGTGTTTGTATTGTTGCAGGAATTCACGATGCTGTGCTTCTCAGCCGCTGTGGAAAGCCTCCGTATTGCAAACAGAATGTCTGGTCGTAATTTATACTCTTGGACGTTAATGTCGGAGACTGGTGAACCTGTAACAAGCTCGGGTGGTATAGAGTTCGTGGTTCACAGTGATTTGGTCGAAGTTTTGCGAGATGACACTGTGATGATTTGTGGTGGGATCAACGTTCAAAATGCTACGACTAAGCGATTGTTAAACTGGGTGCGACGCGAGGCGCGCCGTGGCCCTTTAATTGCGGGCCTATGCACTGCTGGATATACGTTAGCTAAAGCAGGCCTCTTGGATGGAAAACGCGCAACAATTCATTGGGAAAACCAGGATAGCTTTACGGAAGAATTTGAAGATGTGGAGCTCACCAAATCTGTGTTTGTCGTTGACGGAAATAGAATTACTACTGCTGGTGGCACGTCATCTATCGACCTTATGTTGAAGTTAGTTGCTGAGGATCACGGCGAAGAATTGGCCAATGCAGTGGCTGACCAGCTGATTTATTCCTCTATCCGCACAGATCAAGACACACAGCGTCTATCCATCCCAACCCGTATTGGCGTCAGGCACCCTAAGTTAAGTCTAGTTATTCAGAAAATGGAACAAAATATAGAAGAGCCAATCAGCCCTTCAATATTGGCGCGTGAAGTGGGCATGTCAACGCGCCAATTGGAGAGATTGTTTCGTAGGTATTTGAACCGATCACCAAAGCGCTACTATATGGAACTTAGATTACAAAAAGCCCGTAATCTACTGATGCAAACAGACATGTCTGTTATAAATGTAGCTCTGGCATGTGGCTTTGCATCGCCGTCACATTTTTCCAAATGTTACCGCGCCCACTATAACACAACGCCCTACCGCGAGCGCGGTGCACAGGCGTCTCGATTACCTACACAGGCTTAGATTTTTAAAGCATCTTTGTTAATTACAAGAAGAAGTTTAAAATTAGCTTCCTTTTTTGATAAACCTTTTATATCGTTCATTACGAATAAATTTTTCTACAAGGGAGAACACAATGAGAAAATTGCTTTTGGCGACGACTGCCGTCGCGCTTACAGCTGGGTTCGCGTCCGCAGAAGATATTAAAATTGGTATAATACTTGGATTTACTGGTCCAATTGAATCAATGACACCTGATATGGGTGATGGTGCCGAGTTGGCCATGTCTGAAGTTAGTGACAGTGGAGCGCTTTTGGGTGGGTCAACTGTTACGCCTGTGCGTGGTGATTCAACTTGTATTGATTCGGGAGCAGCCACTGCGGTTGCAGAGCGTCAAATAACATCTGATGGAGTTAAAGGCATAATGGGCGCTGACTGTTCCGGTGTTACAGGCGCTATTTTAGCAAACGTAGCACTGGCAAATGGCATGGTAATGATTTCACCATCTGCCACTTCGCCTGGGCTTTCCACAGCCGAAGACAATGGGTTATTTTTCCGTACAGCCCCCTCCGATGCCCGTCAGGGTGTGGTCATGACTGAAGTCCTTATGGAAGACGGAATTAAAGAAGTGGCGGTAACCTATACCAACAATGACTATGGTAAAGGGTTAGCTGACGCTTTCCAGGCAGCATTTGAAGCTGCTGGCGGCACAGTGACGATTAATGCTTCTCACGAAGATGGTAAGGCCGATTACTCAGCTGAGGTAGGCGCTCTTGCTGCGGCTGGTGGCGACCGCTTAGTTGTTGCTGGTTATGTTGATCAAGGGGGTTCCGGAGTTGTTCGTGCGGCCCTAGATGCCGGTGCGTTTGAAACGTTTCATTTTCCTGATGGCATGATTACCGGAAAACTGGTTGAAAACTTTGGTTCAGAGATTGACGGATCAACAGGTCAGCTTCCTGGTACAAATAGTGCAGGTGCTAGTACGTATCAAGCTATGGCTTCTGCTGCTGGCTTTGATGGATCGGGCGCTTTCTCTGCAGAGAGTTATGATGCTGCAGCATTAATTATGTTGGCTATGCAGTCTGCAGGTACGTCAGATCCCTCAGTATACAAAAACCATGTAATGGATGTTGCTAATGCACCTGGTCTTAAAATACAGCCAGGTCAATTAGGATTGGCATTGCAAGCTTTGGCTGCTGGTGTTGACATTGATTATGATGGAGCATCCGCTGTTGACTTAATAGGGCCAGGCGAGTCAGCCGGGAACTACCGTCAGGTAACATATACTGATGGAGTAGAAGTAACTGTTAAATATCGCTAAAAATTAAAAATAACTGATTACAGCCTCGCTTTATTAGCGGGGCTGTTTTTATGAACTAAAGAGGGTCCACAATGATAAAGGTTGAAAACCTGCATCGCCATTTTGGAGGCTTTCGCGCCGTCGATGGATCCACTTTGGAAATAGAAGAAGGATCCATTACTGGCTTAGTTGGCCCTAATGGGGCTGGTAAAACGACGCTATTTAATGTTATTGCCGGGGTCCTCGCGCCCACGTCCGGAAAAGTTCTTATGGCTGGAGAAGACATTACGGGAGTTCCACCGCATGTTTTGTTCCATAAAGGCCTTTTACGAACTTTTCAGATAGCACATGAATTTTCTTCGATGACTGTCTTGGAAAACCTAATGATGGTCCCTGGTGGTCAAACAGGCGAAACTTTGTGGAACACTTGGTTTGGACGCAGACGCATCGCAGATGAAGAGCGCGCACTTGCAGCCAAGGCTGACGAAGTGCTTGAGTTTTTAACAATCCATCACCTCAGATCTGAAAAAGCTGGAAATCTATCTGGAGGGCAGAAAAAACTTCTAGAGCTCGGCCGGACCATGATGGTTGATGCTAAAATTGTTTTTCTGGACGAAGTAGGCGCTGGTGTTAATCGTACGCTTTTAAACACAATCGGTGACGCTATCTTGAGGCTTAACAAGGAGCGTGGTTATACATTTTGTGTCATCGAACATGATATGGAATTCATTGGAAGGCTATGCAATCCAGTTATAGTAATGGCGGAGGGTAAAGTTCTGGCTAAAGGCACTATAGATGAAATAAAAGCAAACGAGCAGGTCATTGAAGCCTATCTAGG
>JAVLEV010000096.1:0-7985 GCA_031920365.1 Planktomarina sp.
CTTGGCGCCATACGAATAGCTCCATCCAGGCGTATGACTTCACCATTCAGCATTTGATTTTCCACAATATGCGCCACCAAATTTGCGTATTCAGATGCTGCTCCCAAACGACTTGGGAAGGGTACTTGAGCTCCAAGCGCATCTTGAACTTCCTGAGGCATACCCTCAACCATAGGCGTAGCAAAAATGCCAGGAGCCACAGCGCAAACGCGAATGCCCTTATCTGCTAAATCTCTTGCCATCGGCAAGGTCATCCCCACAATTCCACCCTTCGATGCTGAGTAGGCTACCTGTCCAACTTGCCCCTCATAAGCTGCAACAGATGCTGTATTAACAATTACACCCCGAGCGCCATCCAGGCCACAAGGTTCACTCGCGGCCATCAAAGCTGCAGCTTGAGACGCACAGTTGAAGCTACCAATTAAATTGATCTGGACAGTTTTGGAGAATGTGGTGGCATCATGGGGCTCGCCACGAGACACAGTTTTCATTGCTGGTGCAACCCCCGCACAGTTAATCATAATTCGCGGTGTGCCAATCGCTGCTGCTACAGCCTCAAATCCAGCAGCAACGCTCTCAGCGTCAGCCACATCCACATGCTGAAAAACTCCACCTAGCTCGTGCGCCAAAGATTCACCAGCGCCCACGTTAACATCAAATATGGCAATGCGCGCACCCATTGACGCAAGTTTCCTAGCGGTGGCAGCACCAAGGCCAGAGGCTCCACCAGACACTACAGCAACAGCAGATTTTCCAAATATCATATTTTAGTCTCCATGCCGGACCACTTGATCATAGCCAGCTTAAGCCCACCGTATTGCAACCAGGGCCAACGTTAAACGGCATAATCCAACTTTGGAGTGCGCAATGTACTATTGCAGTGTCAGGCGTCACGGCTGTAGGTATATTTTTAAAAATGCATACTGAAATTACCTGAAAGGCTGTGCCTTGAACAAATTAAGTTATCCAAGTTATCCAACTGAGCATGGATATCTCACAGAAACTATTCGGCAAAAGTATATTACGGCCGCAGTAGCATCCTATTTGTTGCCAAAAGACGCACACCGAATGCCTGAGATATTATCTCTGGAAGCTTCGAATGATATCAGAAAACCAATCCAGTTTTGGCAGTTATATTCAATTCTAGGGCAGGACCGTATCGTTGGAATCGTGAGTAACTTCTATCAAAAGGTGTTTGCTGATGAAAACTGGTTTTGCTCCGTGTTTGCAGACGTGGGTGGCGTTAATCACCACATCGGAACGCAGGCCAGCATGTGGATTGATGTGATGGGCGGTGGCCCGTATTATCATGGTGCCGAATACAGATTGAGTTTTCATCACACCCACAATGCCCACCAATTAATGGATCAAAAAGGAGCAAAGCGCTGGGTTAAACTGATGAAAGAGGCGCTGGATACGTCTCAACACCTGATGGCAGATGATCCGCGGGTGCGTCCCAGCCTGAACACATTTCTTGCACATTTCTTTGCTAAATATGCCACAGATTTTGGGTTCAAAAACTTAGAGACCTTTGGGGACATCAACCCACCTTTAAAACGCAAAATTAATTTTATGAATATGACAGCCAAGGCTATAGAAGAGCTATCTGAAGATCAGTTGCGAAATGCCCTAACCGGTCGTGGCATAGACTTACAAAAAGATTATAACAAGGCAGATTTGGTTCAAAAAGCGCTCAACTTGTAACCTTAAAAAATAGGTGCCTACTGGGTAAAATAGTTCAGCCAGCCTAATTGTGAGTTGCACGGCGTTAGTGAGACCAGTACCCAGTAAACAAGCTCGCAGTAATCAAATGGAATTAATGATGACTAAACTAATATCTAATCAGATTTACTACATATAGTTTGGAGCATTCCCTAGAAACTCAAGACCGTTCCCCAGCGGATCAAAGTAAAGCGCCTGGGGTCAGCTATGATGTTGTTGTTGTTGGGGCTGGGCCCGCCGGATTAATGGCTGCTGAGCAGGCAGCGCTTGCCGGTATGAAGGTTGCTATTGCAGATGCAATGCCCTCACCGGCGCGCAAATTCCTGATGGCCGGAAAATCAGGCCTGAACCTAACCAAACATGAAGACTTCCCAAGCTTTATAAAAAACTACGACGCTGTTGAGCCTTTGCGTCCAATGCTGGCTGAGTTTGGTCCTAAAGAAGTTATCAATTTTGCGCAGGAGCTGGGACAAGAGGTTTTTATAGGAAGCACCAGCCGTGTGTTTCCAAAGGTTATGAAGGCATCACCACTATTGCGCGCGTGGCTTGCAAGGCTCCAGTCCCTAGGCGTGACACTCCTACGCAGGCATCGCTGGATAGGGCCTATTGGAACCTGTGGAATACATAAATTTCATACACCTCATGGTATTTTTGAAATTCAAGCCGCAGCACTTATACTTGCCGCAGGCGGTGCGAGTTGGGCGCGGTTGGGTTCTGATGGCGCATGGGCAGAAAACTTCACTCAAGCTGGCATTCCACAAGCAAAGTTTCTAGCTGCCAATATTGGTATGCTTGTTTCGTGGTCCGAGCATATGGCGCCGCACTTTGGAAATCCAATCAAAAACATAAGGCTTTCTGTATCTGGCGCTCAAAGCCGTGGGGAATTTGTAATTACTAAGACAGGAATCGAAGGTGGAGCCGTCTATGCGCTTGGCCGTATGTTGCGCAAGAGTGCTGCCGCAAGAATTGATTTTGCTCCTCAGATAAATGCCGTCGATTTGCACAAGATAATTGCCACCAGAAAACCAAAAGATAGCTTAAGCAACTTCCTACGAAAGTCAGTCAAATTAGGTGCAACCAAACGCGCATTAGTCTTTGAATTAACCCACCCCATGGCCCAGGATAGCAACGGCTTAGTTGCGGCAATAAAAAACGCGCCGTTACCGTTACTTGGCCCATGCCCAATTGATGAAGCGATCTCCACAGCTGGTGGCGTTATGTGGGACGCGCTTACACCAGAACTAATGCTGAAATCCCACGCTGGGATTTTTTGCGCCGGTGAAATGATCGATTGGGAGGCGCCAACCGGTGGCTACCTGATCACAGCTTGCCTCGCCACTGGCCGTTGGGCAGGACGCGCCGCCGTAGATTATTTATCTGCTAGCGCCCGTTTGTAAGCCACACGAGTACAGCACCGATCAGCATATTTTTTCAAAGCGTCACTGGCCTCAGGAAATTTAGCGTTCGAGGCCCAATTCAGGCAATGCGCAGCCAATATATCAGAAATTGTGAACGTGTCACCCATCATGTAGTCGCCCTGCAGCCGCTCTTCGAGGCGTTTCAGGCTTCTTTCAAACTCCCACTTGAGGACAGGCTTAACTGCCGCGGCACGCCGCTCAACTGGGTTGATGAATGAGTTTTTAGCAGCCACCCAAAGTAGGCTATCAAATTCCTCCAATAAGAAATGGATATGCCCGTCCATACGCAGGCGCTCAACCGAACCTGCTGGAAATGTCAGGGCATTGTGGCGGTCAGACAGAAACGTCATTATGGCAACACTGTCTGGAAAAGCTTCGCCCTCAACAATTAGGGCTGGGACTTTCCCAGTAGAGTTAACAGCCTTTGCCTCAACCGATCCCGGATCTCCAATAACTTGCTCATACGGAACACCAAGCTCTTCTAACGTCCAGATGACGCGCACGGTTCGATTTTTTGTAGATCCCAATACTGTGTACATTTACCTTTTCCCCATCATAGATATACGGATAAAACATCTCTCAACCTGCGCCATTTGTGGCGCAGTTTGACCCGCAGAGCGAAGCTTTAAGTCCGTCTCCAGCAGAAGTGTTATAACTAGTTCCAATCGGTCTCGGCTCCAAGAGCTTACTTGGCGTTGGATGCGATCACGCCTGGGGCCATAAACTGGTGGCCGTAACCTACCCACACCTTGGGCCGCCCCAGCTGGGTCACAAGCCGCTGTGTGAAGCATACGAAAATGGCGTAAAGCTGCGATGCACAGGCCGGTGGCCGTACCACCCTGGGCAATCACTCGGTGCAATACTGGGGCCAGTTCATTAGTTTTCAAATCAGCAACTAAGCCTATCACATCATCCAGAGCCGCTTCGGTAGATTGTGGCGCACAGAGTTCAACACTGCCTATCGTCACGGGGCCCGGCATGGTCATACAGAAAAGTGACAGTTTTTCTAAAAATTGATGAAAATCGCCTGGATCCAAAGCCTTTGATAGATCAAAAATGGCAAGACTAGCCTCCGGGCTGAGATCCCCCATGCCCACCTTAGCGAGTGCCGCCTCCACTTCCGCCTTAGTGGGTGGCTCATCATAAATGGCAATTGCCCACGCATTTGGGTGAGCTTCAAATGCTTTGCGAATTTTTGATGTTGCCTTCAACGCGCCACCCGTCACGACCATCTGAGCATCACCCTTCTGCCAGTCTTTCAGGCCAGCTAGAACAGCGTCCGCACAGTTTTCATTTGCGTCTTCCACTAACACCACACGCGGTCCAGGGAAAAACCCTACCGCTTTAATGGCATCGTTCAGCGCAGCGCCATCACGGCGCAACTCACCACCCTGAAGCCGGGTTAGCCGCATTTCTTCTTCACCTTGTGGACCGATCAGGCCCTTCACCAACTGCTGTCGCTTAAGGGCTACACGCATCGTGTTTGCGCCATAAATTAAAATACCAGTTTTGTGGGGGTCTGGCCTCGCAAAAATGCCTAATGCGTCACGCGCGGAAAGCTTCATACCCCGTCCACTGCCCAAAGAACATTCGATACTTTTTCAGCTAGGATTACCATCAACCGATCATACGCGTCCCGCTTTGAACTTTCAGTCGCGACAGTCGTGCCCGTGGCTGAATAACCCGTAAACGATTTGGCAGTCTCATTCAGAAAAACCACACCGTTTTCGTCCCGCAAGGAAAAGTCTAACACCCCAACAAGACTAAAACGATTAATCTCCTGTGCTGCGGAAACAACAATGACACGCTCGTCGACGTTAAGCTTATAGCGCAGGTCGTAGCGTTTCGCCGTTGCCTGCCCGAGATGGAGCTCCAAATTGCGCACCAATTCAAACTCAACCCGGTTGGTGGGAGCCTGAACCAATACCGCATTACGGAAAACTTTTGATTTAGAGCCGACACCGTGAATGGGTGTTAATCCACAGCCCACAAGCGCGAGCATAGCTACCAAAAGTCCAAGTCGGTCAGATAACCACATTTATGATGCGCCCTGGTACAATAATCAACTTCTTGAGTGTAGCACCCTCGAGCGCCTTGATCACAGAATTATTAGCCAAGACCAAGATTTCCAGCTCGTCCCTGCCAATATCATTGGGCACTGTAATTTCATCGCGGCGCTTACCATTAATCTGAATTGGTAACGTCACCTTATCTTCCACAAGTAGTGCTGGGTCTGCGACGGGCCAAGTCGCATTAGCAATCAGACCTACACCACCCTGAAGCGCCCATATATCTTCAGCTAAATGAGGGGTAATCGGAGCCATCAACTGTGCAAGCGTCATAATCGCTTCGTGCTGTGCTCGATATCCCGCTTTAGATTTAGCCAGTGTACCTGTAAATCCATAAAGTTTTGCAATAGAGGCGTTAAAACCAAAACTTTCCACACCAGTCGTCACATCTTGAATGGTTTTGTTCAATGCTCGCAGGAGGTCTTGGCTATCTTTACCTTCATCCTCGCGGTTCATTTTTGCAATCTTGTCGCTCAATTGCCAAACACGGTTCAAGTGCTTGAATGTCGCCTCTGCACCAGAGGCTGTCCATTCCACGTCCCTTTCGGGTGGGCTATCCGACAGTACAAACCAGCGCGCAGTATCAGCACCGTAGCTGCTAATAATGTTGATCGGATCGACAACGTTGTTTTTCGATTTTGACATTTTAGCGGATGGTACAACTACCACCTCAGCGCCATCCTCCCGCAGAAAGGCTTTGCCGTCTCGCAAATCAATATCCTCAGGGTAATGGTAAGTAGGCCGGCCGTCGCTTCCAACCGATTTATAGATCGCGTGAGTGACCATACCCTGAGTAAACATAGCATCAAACGGTTCCATCGCTGTTTTCGGCAAATGCCCACAAATATGCATGGCCCGTGCAAAAAAGCGGGAATAAAGCAGGTGCAAAATAGCATGCTCGACGCCGCCAATATATTGGTCAACGTTCATCCAATAGCTAGCTTCCTCCATGTCTGTTGGAGTTGCAGCATTTGGGGCCGTAAAGCGGGCATAGTACCAGGATGAATCCACAAAGGTATCCATGGTATCTGTCTCGCGGTGTGCGTCTTTGCCACAAGCTGGGCAAGCACAATGGCGCCATGTTGGGTGGCGGTCTAGTGGATTTCCTGGGATATCAAAGGTCACATCGTCGGGTAAAATGATAGGAAGGTTTTCCTTCTTCTCAGGCACAACACCACATTTATCACAATGCACAACAGGGATTGGGCATCCCCAATATCGCTGTCGGCTCAAACCCCAATCGCGCAAGCGGTATTGGGTTTTGCCCATACCCAGGCCTTCTGCCTCGGCCCAATCAATTGTAGCATCTATGGCCTCTTGGCCAGTAGCCTCAATCAGGCCAGCCGGCTGATCGACCCAACGGACTTTCTCAGATTTCATTGGAACAAAAGCAGTGTTTTCCACCGGCGCATCGTTTTCTAAACCAAAGAACGTATTTATTACTGGCAAATCATACTTTCGCGCAAAATCTAGATCACGCTGATCATGAGCGGGACACGCAAAAATCGCCCCAGTTCCATAATCCATCATCACAAAATTGGCGATCCAAACAGGTAAAGGTGCTCCGCCCAGAGGGTTTTGTACAGTAATGCCCGTATCAAAACCCTTCTTTTCAGCCTTTTCCATTGCTGCTTCAGTTGTATCCATCTTTTTACAATCAGCACAAAAGGCAGCTAGGCTTTCGTCTTGAGCTGCCAGGCTTTGACTTAGTGGGTGGTTCGGAGCCAACCCAATGAATGACGCCCCCACCAAAGTGTCAGGCCGTGTAGTATAGACGGCAATCTCATTGTGGCCACTTTGTGGCGCAGTTAAGGGGAAAGTCATCTCCAAGCCACGAGACTTACCAATCCAATTTTCCTGCATCAAGCGAACTTTAGCAGGCCAATTTTCAAGATTATCTAGGGCCCCCAGTAGCTCTCCTGACATGGAAGAAATATTAAAAAACCACTGGGTTAATTCGCGACGTTCCACCTCAGCGTTTGAGCGCCAGCCCTTACCGTCAATCACTTGCTCGTTGGCCAGGACAGTCATATCCACCGGATCCCAGTTTACCATAGCATTTTTTCGATAAACTAAATTATTGGCAAGCATATCCAAAAAAAGGGCCTGCTGCTGGCCATAATAGTCTGGGTCACAAGTCGCAAATTCACGGGACCAATCAATCGACAGGCCTAACGGTTTCATCTGCTCACGCATCGTGGCAATATTAGCGTAGGTCCACTCCTTGGGGTGACCCCCAATTGCCATGGCAGCATTCTCAGCAGGCATACCAAAGGCGTCCCAACCCATAGGGTGCAATACATTATGCCCCGTAGAGAGCTTATATCGGGCGATTACGTCACCCATAGTGTAATTACGCACGTGGCCCATGTGAATGCGGCCAGACGGATAGGGAAACATTTCCAAGACGTAGTACTTAGGCCGGTCGGTACTCGCTACAGCCTTAAAGGTTTCACTTTTGGCCCACGCTTCTTGCCACTTAACTTCAATCTCGGCGGGTGAGTAGGTCATCATGGACAGTCCCTCGTCTACACAATTTTAGATCAAACCCAGCGCGAGGGCCCGCGCTTAGCCATAAGGCGCTTTAGATTTGGTTTCTAGGGGCAACAAACCGCAATTCGCGGTATCTGGGATATAAATTATAGGTCAGGCTTAAAAATTTATATGCAAAAAATAAAAAAGGCGACCCCAAGGGATCGCCTTTCCGACTAATTAACAATGTGTCAATTTAGAATGCGAAGCTAAGACCCAAGAATGCGTCTTCTGTGTAGTTAAC
>JAVLEV010000097.1:0-7913 GCA_031920365.1 Planktomarina sp.
TTGACCTTTTGTCGTTGGGCACAAATTGCTGTGCGTATTTCTGTGGGTCCTTTGGGACCCTAAAACTGCCTGAATGTCCACCTCCAGATCCACCAGAAAAATAATCTGACCGAATTTCATGATAGCCATCACCAGGCAAGCAGCCGCGACCTTGATTTTTTTCTCTACGAACCAAGTAAATAGCACGAATTAACAATATAGCTATGATTGCAAGAGATAGAAAAGTAATAGGGAGCCAGCTTATCATATCAAGCTGGTATTTTTGTAGTAAGCGCTAAAGCGTGCAGCTCACCATTTGCACCATCCATCTTACCTTTTAGGGCTGCGTAGACAGCGCGATGCTGTTGTATCATATTTTTGCCAACAAAGCTGGCGTCAATCACTTCTGCAGCGTAATGATTACCATCACCTGCAAGGTCTGTTATTGTTATTACCGCTTCTGCGAATGTTTCGCGAATAAGATTTTCAATATCTTTTGCCTGCATGGCCATTTGGCTATTCCTAACTAACAACAACTCGAGCCTAGAGCACTGAGTGTCTGGTTTCAAGTGACGGCTGCCGCAAAGCTATTGCGAAAAATCTCAGTTAGCTCTGCCAGATCAGCCTGTGATTTCCCAAAGCGGACTTGTGTGCCGCCAAAAGATCCCACGTAGGCCACAGGAACACCGGCGTTTCCGGCAGATGCCATCAACGCTTCGGCTTGGTCAAAGTTGCAAGCCACTAGGTAGCGTGCCTGATCTTCGCCGAATAGCTCGGCTGTATTCTCAATATCCAAGCTCACACCAACACCGGCTTCTTCTGCCATCTCGAAAGCGGCCAGCGCCAACCCCCCGTCAGATAAATCTGTACAGGCTGTAACCCAGGCTGAGTTTTCGCGGATGAATTCACCGTGTTTTTTTTCTGTTATGAGATCCACGGGAGGGGCATCACCCTCAATCCTGTTGAATACTTCAGCCAAAAGGGCTGATTGGCCCAGATGACCAAGTGTTTCGCCGATCAAGATAGCCATATGACCTTCCCGTGCAACTCCAACAATAGCGTCATCAATATTCGTGATCAGGCCCACAGCTCCAATGGTCGGAGTAGGCAGAATTCCAGAGCCGTCAGTTTCATTGTAAAGTGACACATTTCCAGAAACGATTGGCATATCTAAGGCTGCTACAGCCACTCCAATACCCTTTATTGCACCAACAAATTGACCCATAATTTTGGGTTTTTCCGGGTTTCCAAAGTTCAGGTTGTCGGTAGTTGCAAGTGGCAAAGCGCCTACCGCTGTCAGGTTGCGATAGGCTTCCGCTACTGCTTGTTTGCCACCTTCAAATGGATTGGCTGCGACATAGCGTGGTGTTACGTCTGAAGTGAAGGCTAAGGCTTTTTGAGTTCCATGGACCCTTACGATACCAGAACCGAAGCCCGGAGTGCGCACGCTATCTGCCATAACCTGGCTGTCATACTGCTCATATACCCATTGTTTTGCAGCGTAATTTGGGCATGCTATTAGAACTTTAAGCCCATCAATAGGATCGATTTGAGGCACATTACCAAGAGCTTCAGCCTCAGGTGTTTCAACCCAAGGGCGATCATATTCTGGCGCGGTACCCGATAAAGCTTTCAGGGGCAAATCTGCCTTGATCTCACCGTTAATCAGAATTAAAAATCGATCTGCTGCGATGGTTTCACCAACAATCGCAAAATCTAGGTCCCATTTCTCAAACACCGCTTTTGCTATATTTTCGAATTTAGGGTTCAACACCATAAGCATGCGTTCTTGTGATTCTGATAGCATCATCTCATAGGCCGTCATGTTAGGCTCGCGGGTTGGAACCTTTTCCAAATCTAATCGTACACCTAAGTTGCCTTTATCGCCCATTTCAACCGCAGAGCAGGTCAGACCAGCTGCACCCATATCTTGTATGGACACTACGGCGCCTGTTGCCATTAACTCTAGTGTAGCTTCCATAAGCCTTTTTTCAGTAAAGGGGTCACCAACTTGAACCGTGGGGCGCTTGTCTTCGATCGTATCGTCAAATTCTGCACTTGCCATTGTGGCGCCACCGACACCATCTCGCCCCGTTTTGGCGCCTAAATATACAACAGGCATGCCCACACCTGAGGCAGCAGAGTAAAATATCTTATCTGTATCAGCTAACCCAGCTGCAAATGCATTTACCAAACAGTTTCCGTTATATGCAGGATCAAAGCGGACTTCTCCACCAATAGTTGGTACGCCAAAACAATTTGCGTAACCGCCAACACCGGCAACGACGCCAGAGACTAGAGATTTAGTCTTAGGGTGATCAAGGCTGCCAAAGGATAGTGAGTTCATGGCGGCAATTGGACGTGCGCCCATAGTGAATACGTCGCGCAAAATACCTCCTACACCAGTTGCGGCACCTTGGTATGGCTCAATATAACTGGGGTGGTTGTGACTTTCCATTTTGAAAATCACAGCCTGGCCGTCGCCTATGTCCACAACGCCTGCGTTTTCGCCCGGGCCACAAATTACTTGTGGTCCTTCAGTTGGTAGGGTCCGCAGCCATTTTTTTGAGGACTTATAAGAACAATGTTCGTTCCACATGGCGGAAAAAATACCCATCTCAGTAAAAGAGGGTGTTCGGCCAATAACCTCTAGAATGCGCGCATATTCGTCTATGCTCAGCCCATGCGCGGCAATAAGGTCGGGCGTAATTACTGGGTCTAGCAAGTTGTACTCCCAAAATGTGTAAACTTGTCTTGTGATACGAAAAAACTCGAGTGGGGGAAAGGTTTGAATTTCGTTTGAATGCCTGATTTAGCCAAAAGCAAAAACATATTAGCCTGAAACATCTAAATTAAAAAAACGCCGGGCACTAGGCCCGGCTTAAGTTCAACAGGGAGATATGAAGAGCTGCATGTCTGCTGCCTATTCATACAGCGTCCATATAAATACTGTTTTCTTTATACAAGGAGCACTTGCACAACCCCGTTATGCTTCTATTGCATACCTTAGCCAAATTAGCCCTGCCCACGCTCAGCGCGGCGGCGAGCTATGATTTCATCATGCACGAAGTCCCTAAAGGCAGCAATTCTGCGCGAATGGCGCAGCTCTTCTGGGTATGCTAGAAATACTGGTACTTCCGCATTTTCAATTTCAGGTAGTACACGCACTAGCTGTGGAAAATCATGTGTCACGTAGTCAGGTAACACGCCTATTCCCAGATTATTGATCACACCCTGTAAAACGCCAAAGTAGTTGTTCACTGTCAGCGTCGACTTCGGTTTATAACTTATAAGTTTCTGCACTAAAGTTGCGCTAACGGCCACTTGTGGTGCACTTGGATTTTGACAAATTAATCTATGGTTTGAAAAAGCATTTAGTGTCTCTGGGTGCCCTCTTTCCGTCAAATAGTCAGCGCTCGCGTAAAGTCGCATGTGCACAGACATTAAGCGCTTTCTTATTAAATCTGCTTGGCTTGGCTCTTTCATGCGAATGGCCACGTCTGCTTCGCGCATTGGCAAATCGAGGACCCGCTCCTCAAGCATTAGATCAACATTGAGATCTGGGTATTTTTCGTAAAGCTGCGGTAATCGTGGCGCTAGCCACAGGGTACCAAAACCTGTTGTAGTAGTTACACGCAATTCACCGTAGACTTCATCTTCGCTGTCACGAATTCGTGCCGAGGCTGCATCGAGTCGTTTGGACATAGCGCCGGTGGCTTCAAATAGTAATTCACCTTGCTCAGTTAGGATTAATCCCCGCGCATGGCGATGAAACAATATTGCATTTAAAGATTCCTCCAAGGCGCGGATTTGCCGCGATACCGCCGATTGGGATAAATGCAAAGTATCACCAGCGTGTGTCAATGAACCTGCATCTGCCACGGCATGGAAAACCCTTAATTTGTCCCAATCCATAGCAACACTCCAAATCACTTGAAGTTAAATTGATAGCACATAATTTGATGGCGGGTCACGGAGTTTTTCGTTGTTAGGTCATAGTTTTTGAACTAAAATAACTTTTAAGCTTATTTAGGAGCGCTATTATCATGCAGCAAGATGTTTCTCTGAACGATAAATACGACTTGACCAAAAAGCAGGTGCTCTTGAATGGTACGCAGGCACTGGTTCGGATGATGTTAATGCAGGCAGCGCGTGATAAACTAGCAGGCTACGACACGGCTGGATACGTAACTGGTTACCGAGGTTCCCCGTTAAGCTCTGTTGACTTTCAAATGGCCCGTGCAAAACCTCAGCTGACTGAGGCGCAGATTACCTTCCAAGAAGGCTTGAACGAAGATTTGGCTGCAACCGCACTTTGGGGCAGTCAGCAAGCAGAGCTGCGTGGAGAAGGCAAACACCAAGGCGTTTTTGGTTTGTGGTACGGCAAGGGACCTGGTGTTGATCGTTCTGGAGATGTATTTCGTCATGCAAATATGGCTGGTACGTCAGCCCTTGGTGGCGTTGTTGCTGCTTTAGGCGATGATCATACTGGCGAAAGCTCAACGACACTGCATCAATCCGAATGGACCATGATTGATAGTTTTATGCCGGTTTTATCACCGGCCGGCGTGCAAGAGGTTATTGATTATGGGTTGTTTGGGTTCGCATTGTCGCGGTTCGCTGGAGTTTGGGCTGGTTTAAAATGTATTAAAGATACCGTTGAGGTAACCTCTGTTGTGAATGGAGATCCGCAGCGTTTACAGTTTATCACACCTGATTTTGAGATGCCGGATGGGGGGCTTAATATCCGTCTAGTAGATACGCCCCAAGAGCAGGAAGCCCGGATAATTGGTTTCAAACGTCATGCTGTTCGAGCTTTTGCTAGAGCTAATAAAATGGATAGACGTATGTTGGGTAAACCTGGAGCTAAAATTGGTTTTGTGGCTGCTGGTAAGAATTGGTTGGACCTAACCCACGCGATGCAAGTGCTAAAAATAGATCAAAAGTCGGCTGTAAGTCATGGTATTACAACATATAAAGTGGCAATAACATGGCCATTGGATGTTAAAACTTTTTCTGAATGGGCGGAAGGCTTGGACACCATCGTTGTGGTGGAAGAGAAGCGTAAGTTGATTGAAGTCCAAATCAAAGAAGCCTTGTTTAATAATGCGCGCGGTAGACAGGTTTTGGGTGCCACAGATGCAGCTGGCGGGATTTTATTCCCGGACAGCTACGCGCTTGACCCGATGGTAATAGCTGAAAAAATAGGTGGAATTTTGGTAAATGAGGGGTGTGGTTCGGCGAGGCTGTCTGTCGCGTTACAGCGGATTGAGGATGCCAAAAATGCTAATAATGCACCTACGTTAGTCAGCCGCCTACCTTATTTTTGTTCTGGTTGTCCCCATAACAGCTCTACAAAGGTTCCCGATGGCAGCAGAGCCTATGCTGGCATTGGCTGCCATTATATGGTTCAATGGATGGACCGTGAAACTTTGGGTTTCACCCAAATGGGCGGTGAAGGTGCGAATTGGATTGGTGAGTCGTTATTTTCAACACGTGATCATGTGTTTCAGAACATAGGCGACGGCACCTATAATCACTCAGGTATTCAAGCTATTCGCGCCGCAGTTGCTTCTTGTACAACTATCACCTATAAAATTTTGTTCAATGATGCGGTAGCTATGACAGGTGGGCAAACTAACGATGGTGGATTAAATGCAGCGCGTATTGTTGAAGAGATGCGGGGCATTGGTGTGCAGCACTTGGCGGTTGTCTACGATGAAAAAGAAGATGTTAGTTCTGCCCACTTTCCAAGGGGAACTGATTTGTATCCTCGTGAACAATTACAAAGCGTACAAGAAAAATTTAGAACTTTGTTGGGTGTTTCGGTCATTGTCTATGTTCAGACATGTGCTGCTGAAAAAAGGCGCCGTCGCAAACGTGGTACATTCGCAGATCCTGCAGAGAGATTATTTATAAACCCGTTGGTTTGTGAGGGATGTGGTGATTGTGGTGTGCAATCAAATTGCGTGTCACTACTTCCACTTGAAACGCCTCTTGGGCGAAAACGGCAAATTGATCAGTCGAGTTGTAATAAGGATTTCAGTTGCGTCAATGGATTTTGTCCATCCTTTGCCTCAGTTAGCGGGGGGCGACTACGCCGACCAATGGCACAAAATGTGTCCATACCCGATTTGCCGATGCCGACATTACCCGTAATAGTAAATACCCATAATGTGGTGATTACAGGGGTTGGTGGTACTGGCGTCGTGACTATTGGTGCTTTGCTTGCAATGGCCGCGCATCTGGATGGCAAGGCTGCTGGTGTTATGGAGATGGCAGGCCTAGCTCAAAAGGGCGGGGCGGTACACATTCACTGCCGCCTTGGCAAAAGACCGGAGGATATTTCTGCAATCCGCATTGCTTTGGGTGAATGCCATACTTTGATTGGTGGTGATTTGGTTGTCTCAGCGCAGGGTAGTACTTTGGCACTTATGGCGCCGAACGGCGCCGCTGTGGTGAACAACCACGAGATAATTACTGGTGAATTCACGCGTGACACTAGTTTTCGAATTCCGGGGTCTGATCTGGAATTAGCTATCGACGCGCGTCTGCACACGCGCGCTTCATTGATGAATGTCACCGAGTTGGCCGAAAACGCTCTGGGTGATACCGTTTACGCAAATATGATCCTGTTAGGCGCTGCATTTCAAAAGGGCTTATTACCAATATCGTTGGAAGCATTACTTGAATCTATAGCTCTCAACGGTACAAAAATTGTGCAAAACCAGCAAGCATTTACCCTTGGCCGTTGGATGATGGTGGATCCTACGGTTTCAACCCGTTTTCAAAAAGATAATCCTATTGTGCAGGATGGTGAAACTGCACGAGTGGCTAACCTTGTAGGCTATGGCTCTAACCGCTTAAAACGTTATTTGCAGTTGAAAGGTAAGCTAGCTGGAGTCCCCCTAGCAGACCATATTCTGCGATCATATCATAAACTTTTAACCTACAAAGATGAATATGAAGTGGCTCGTCTGCTGTCCTCTACTAAAGACATGATAGCTGAGCGGTTTGAAGGTGATTTTGAGATTTTTTACCATTTGGCACCGCCTTTATTATCAGCCAAAGGGCCGGATGGTCGTCCCAAAAAGCGTCAGTTTGGAGCGTGGTTTGATAAGGCTAGCCGAACCCTAGCAAAGTTAAAGTTTTTGCGTGAAACACCATTTGATGTATTTGGTTATAGCGCTGAGCGGCGCATGGAACGGTTCTTAATAACTGAGTTCGAAGTCTTGGTTGAGAGGATGCAGCTTGAGTATAATCCTGCACAGCATAATATTTGGCATGAACTAATGGGTTTGCCACAAAATATTTTAGGTTTTGGCCCGGTGAAGCTAGCCAATGCTCAGGCTATGTGGAAGCGGTCAGCAGAATTGCTCGTGGAGTTAGAGTTGGGCGCTGTTTCGAAGCAGTCGGCGGCATGAAATTCCGAAGGTTGTATGGAATTATATAAGCCTTTCTAAATGATCGTCCGGTAAGGCTAAAATGTATTAAATGTTACCATGTTAAACGCGAGAAACAAAGCAAATGGTAATTGGTATTTTTGACAGTAGCCTTGGTGGCCTGACTATATTAGCGTCCAAACAAAAGCAGCCGCTGGATCTGAGTGTAATATATCTGAGGGATAACAAATTCACACCCTAAGGGGTGCGTGGCTACGATGGTATTTTCGGATACAACACTCGGGCATACAGATTTTGTTTGACCAATGCTGTGATTTGGTGGTTTTGGTTGTAATAATTCATCAGCAGTTGCGCTAAAGCGTATGTAGGAGAACTGGTTGCCGCCAAACAAGCGGGTGTCTTTGGGAGTTGATTAAAGCCCTGCCGAAGCGGCAATGGGGCGATAAGTTACTATTGCGGCAGTTTGCTTTAGAAAATTATGTCGATGCTTTAAACCGTAAAAGGCCATTTTCCCAAATTGCAATCTTGGAT
>JAVLEV010000098.1:0-7855 GCA_031920365.1 Planktomarina sp.
AAGGCAGGTCAGTTAGTCCAGAAGCGATCATGGCTTTTGCCAAGGATTTGGGTGGCAATCGTATAAGTGATGCGCAGGCTGGGGCTTTTGCGATGGCTGTATGCCTGGGTGGGCTTGATAACCCTGGGCGCGTTGCGCTGACAATGGGCATGCGGGATAGTGGCAAGGTTCTGAGGTGGGATCTGCCGGGTAAAGTCATTGATAAACATTCGACTGGTGGTGTTGGGGATGCGGTTTCACTCCTATTGGCGCCAATGTTAGCCGCTGTTGGAGCCTTTGTGCCAATGATCTCCGGTCGTGGTTTGGGGCATACCGGTGGAACTCTCGATAAATTAGAGGCTATTCCCGGCGTACGCACCCAGTTTTCTGAAGGGCAGTTTCGTAAAATTGTCACAAAGGTAGGATGTGCGATTGTAGCCCCCACGCTTGATATCGCACCTGCAGATCAACGCCTTTACGCGGTGAGGGATGTTACCGGGACCGTGCGGTCAACTGACCTGATAACATCTTCTATTTTGGCCAAGAAGCTAGCAACTGGACTTGAGGCGTTGGTGCTAGATGTGAAAACTGGCTCGGGTGCTGTGATGCAAGATCCAGACGCTGCACGGGCCTTGGCAGAAGCTTTGGTGACTACGGCCAATGGAGCTGGATGCTCGACTAGTGCGATTATCACCGACATGAGTCAGCCACTTTTATCCAGTATTGGCAATGCTTTGGAGATTGCTGATGTCATGCGGACCTTTGATAGTGGTCAGGGTCCCATGGTGGAGGTGGCCATTGAATTGGGAACGCAGCTGTTGGTACAGGGCAACGTGTTTTATACAGAAAAAGGTGCGCGTGATGGGCTGATAAAATCTCTTTCTGACGGAACTGCGAAGAATAAATTTGGAATGATGATTACGGCTCAGGGGGGGCCAAAAAACTTTACTGAGCGTTGGGAGGACTATCTAAACATTGCGCCTGCCTACGAGATTTTGGCGCCATCTGATGGTTATGTACAGGCAATGGATGGTACCGCCTTGGGGCGGATTGTGGTAGATCTTGGTGGTGGCCGACACCGTGAGGACGACCAAATTGATCACTCTGTTGGCCTATCCGAAATTGCTCCGTTAGGTGCAAAGTTGCGCCGAGGTCAGCCAATGGTCTTGGTGCACAGTCACGATACCGCGCGTACTGATAATGCCATGGTCTCGGTGCAGGCTGCGATATGTGTCGGTGTCATCCCACCTACACCAAAGGCCTTGATATTGGAACGGATTATCAGATGAGCCGTGCGTTTTTGATTGTTCTGGATTCCCTAGGATGTGGCGGTGCACCAGATGCAGAGGCTTTTGGAGATAGGGGGGCCAATACGCTGGGCCATATTATTGCTGCTCGGGAGGGATCGTTGCACATGCCAAATTTAGCTGCTCTCGGTTTGGGGGCGGCGCTGACGCATTCCAGTGGCATTGCATCACCGTGGCCTGTCCCAACGCAGGGAAATTGGGCTGTAGCGCAGGAAGTTTCTAATGGCAAAGACACGCCGTCAGGGCATTGGGAGCTTGCAGGTGTCCCAGTTCCTTGGGATTGGCATTACTTCCCCAATAAAACACCTGCCTTCCCACGCAATGTCATGGCGGCTTTGGCTAAATTTGCAGGGGGCAGTTTGGCAAACTGTCATGCTTCCGGTCTGGCGGTGATTGAGGCCTTTGGTGTGCAACATGTGAATTCTGGCCTGCCGATTTGCTATACCTCAGCGGACAGCGTGTTTCAGGTTGCGGCGCATGAAGAGAGCTTTGGACTGCAACGACTTTATGACCTATGCCAAAAGCTGTCGCCTATCTTACACGAAATGAAAGTAGGACGTGTTATTGCACGGCCATTCGTTGGCTCTTTGGCGGCGGGGTTTCAGCGGACACTAAACCGTAGGGATTTCGCGATTGATCCACCCTCCCTAACTCTTTGCGATTGGGTAGAGATGGCGGGGGGGTGTGTACACGGCATTGGTAAAATTGGCGATATCTTCTCAATGCAGGGAATTACGCGGTGCCGCAAAGGTAGTGATGCGCAGCTAATGCAGCATCTTGCAGATGAGGTCCAAAATGCTCCAGATGGTAGCCTTACATTTGCAAATTTTGTTGAATTTGACTCACTGTATGGACATCCGCGTGACCCCGAAGGATATGCGCAGGCCCTCGAATGGTTTGACGCTGCGATTGGGCCTATTTTGGCGCAGGCTCGTCCAGATGATTTAGTAGTTTTTACTGCAGATCACGGTAATGATCCAACATGGCGGGGTACGGATCACACTCGTGAGCAGGTCCCAGTTCTTGTCTATTGGCATAACTTGCAAAAAGGGGCTATGGCGGGCCAGACTATTCAGTTTGAGGATGTCGCAGCCACTGTTGCTTCGCATTTGGCTGTGCCCGCGTTGGGCGGGGGCAGGAGTTTTTTATGAGTTGGAAATTATTTCCAAAAGTTGAATTGCATTTGCATCTTGAGGGTGCTGCTGACCCAGCTTTTGTACGAGGGTTGGCAGCTGAAAAATCTGTTGATATCCACGGCATATTTGATTGTAATGGCGCTTATAAATATGATGGTTTTAAAGAATTTCTCACAGTCTATGAAGCGGCTACACTGGCTCTAAAAAGTCCAGAAGATTTTAAGCGGCTTACTCAATCTGTTTTGGAAAACCTCGCTGAACATAATGTAGTTTACGCTGAGACTTTTGTGTCTCCAGATTTTTGTGGCGGCCGTGACTTGGGTGCGTGGTCTGAGTATTTGGCAGCAATGCAAGAGGCGCATGTGGATGGAGTGACCCTGAAAGGTATCGTTACCTGTATTCGCCATTTCGGGCCCGATAAGGCACGCGAAACTGCGCGTTGTGCTGCCAAAACTGCAGGTGATTGGGTGGTTGGTTTTGGGATGGGCGGTGCTGAAGATGCAGGTACTGCCAGCGATTTTTCCTATGCGTTTGATATGGCTAGGGACGCTGGACTTCGGTTGACTAGTCATGCGGGAGAATGGGGTGGTGCTCAGTCAATTTGGGACACGCTTGAGAACCTTAAAGTTGAACGTATTGGTCATGGAGTACACGCCATCAACGACCCCAAGCTTGTAAACCATTTGGCAGAGACTGGTATCGTTCTTGAAGTAAACCCTGGCTCCAATGTGGCACTTGGAGTTTATCCCAGTTTGGCTGAACATCCTATTTCCAAACTTCGAGACGCTGGGGTCAAGGTGACAGTGAGCACAGACGACCCCCCATTCTTCCACACGACAATGACCAGTGAATTTGATCAATTGGAACGTGTTTTTGGCTGGGGTGTTGATGACTTCAAGCAGTTGAACCAAACCGCTTTAGAGGCAGCCTTCTGTGATGCTACCACTAAAGACTTAATATCTAAAAGATTGGAAGCCGTATGACCCTAACTGTTGTTGATCACCCGCTAGTGCAGCATAAGCTGACTCTGATGCGTGATAAATCTACGCCCACAAATCAGTTTAGGCAGCTATTGCGCGAGATCAGTCATCTGATTGCCTATGAGGTGACTCGTAATTTACCATTGGAAGACCGCACGATTGAGACGCCAATGACCACGATGCAGGCTCCAGTATTAGCTGGTAAAAAGCTGGCTTTGGTGTCAATTCTAAGGGCTGGAAATGGACTTTTGGATGGTGTTCTTGAGTTGATCCCCTCGGCGCGTGTGGGGTTTGTGGGCCTGTACCGCGATGAAAAAACGCTGAAGCCAGTGCAATATTATTTCAAAGTACCTGACGAGCTGGGGCATCGTGTTGTGATAGCGGTGGACCCTATGTTGGCTACGGGAAACTCGAGTGTTGCAGCGATTGATTTGCTTAAAAAAGCGGGTGCCCAAGATATAAAGTTTCTATGCTTGCTTGCGTCTCCTGAGGGTATTGTCCGGATGCAAGAGGCGCATCCAGACGTAGATATAGTTACAGCAGCTGTTGATGAAAAGCTCAGTGACATTGGTTATATTTTGCCCGGGCTTGGAGATGCGGGTGACCGGATGTTTGGGACAAAATAATATATTGAAAATATTTATATTAACCCCCAACTGACTATCTCAAATTAGAAAATGGGATAATATATACACTATGCTGTATACCCAATTAGGCTGTTAATAGAGATGAAGTTATATATCTGAGCAGATTGCTTGCAGGCCCAACCAAGCCCCATCGACCAGAACTGGATAAGGAGATCCTGCTGGAAATGGATCCTGTGAAATTAGGCTTTTCACGTTGGAACCAGCTTTAATTTGGGCGAAGGGGCTACTGCTTATTTCGGCAGTTTTGAATAAGTTCAAGAGAGCTGTTTGCGGTGCTGGGGTTAGAGGCTGTGATAAAGCGATCTTAGCTAATTGGTTAACCTGTGTCTGTGACAAACTATTCGATGCAACCAAGCTAAAGGCGGTGAATGGTCCAGCCTGTTCGAGATACGTTCGCAGTTGGTCACTTTGATTATAAGCAGCAAATGCTGATAAAATATAACCTACAGTTACGGCAGGATTGTTGGGCCTGGCTACCATATTTTCAAATAAAATAATAGTGCCTCCAGGCAGCATTATTGGGAACGTCCGATAGCCGGGTAGGATCAGTAGCTGCAATATTTTGTCTGTATTTAAGCGGTCCGCCAATTGTTGAGCGGACTGTCTGCCTTCGGGGCTAGAGCAATATGGCCCTGCCAGTTGTCCAATGCGCTCGACTAGCGCATTTGCAAGTTGCACCCGTTTGACCTCTGGCAAGACTGTACTGGCATAACTGATCACAGCTTGTGGGCCCCAAAACGCTGCAATTGTAACAAAAATTGTCACTATGGCTACCGCCAATATCAAGCGTAGTCGGCCAGGATGGGGGCGGTTGCGCTCAATGGCTCTTTTAACTTTTGTAAGGGCCTCCAACATCGCTTGATCTGAAATTTCGAGGCTTTCATCAGAGCCCGTACCAGGTCGTAATATTACCTTATCACCCTCATGTTTTATTGTATCTATCGCGGCAAGGGCCCAATGTGCCAGTGCGTGATTTTGCATATCCGTTATTACAATGGTTGATTCCCCAAGTGCGACAGCCACCTCACGCCTTTGCTCTGTAAGTCCACTGCGCCAAAGGCCGGTACATTCAAGCTTATCATATTCCTTAAGTGCTGTCATTTGGGCCTACTCTGCGTCTTTTTAGGAACGATAGGCCGACCTTTGGACCTTCGCAACGACTTCTGCTTTGGGTACTATTTGAAGCACTTTTGCGCTTAGGCTGTTTTCGCGATAACACGGAGTTCAAATTTTTGTACTTTGCCAGTTGAAGTTTTGGGGAGGTCTTGAAACACCACGCGCTTAGGTGTTTTGAAACTTGCCAACTTGCTGCGTACAAAGGTGATAACCTCGGCCTCAGTTGCATATTTACCTGGTAGTAGCTCCACAAAAGCACATGGTACTTCGCCCCATTTGTCATCTGGTTTAGCCACAACAGCACACAGGCTGACAGCTGGGTGCTCCATAATTGCGCCTTCGACTTCGATGCTTGAAATATTTTCACCGCCTGAGATAATAATATCTTTCATCCTGTCTGCGATTTGCATCATGCCACCAGGATGCAGCACGGCGATGTCTTCAGAGTGAAAAAATCCACCTAGAAACGATTTGGCTGTGGCTTCTGGGTTTTTATAGTACCCCTTCATCACAGAATTTCCACGCATTACGATTTCGCCCTGAGTGGTGCCGTCCATTGGAATTTGTACGCCTATGCTGTCTACAACTGTAGTGATGTCCATCATAGGCATGGCGACCCCTTGGCGTGCTTTTATGGAAGATTGATCTTCCACTGGTAAGCTTTCCCAGGCTTTATCCCAAAGAGATTCGACTACATGCCCATAGGTTTCTGTAAGCCCATAAACTTGAGTGACGTTAAACCCTAGTTTACTAATTCCTTCCAACGTAGCGGGCGCAGGCGGGGCGCCTGCTGTAAAGACTTCAACCGCATGATCAAAGATCCTGCGGTGTCGCGTTTCGGCATTCACAATCATGTTTAGTACAATGGGCGCACCCCCAAAATGTGATACGCCCTCATCCACAATTCCATCGTAGATTACCTTTGCAGAGACGTCTCTAGAGCCCACTACTGTGCCGCCCAATAATGGCATCATCCAGGTGTGGTTCCAGCCGTTACAGTGAAATAGTGGTACAATGGCCATAAAAACAGGCCTTAAGGTCATTTGCCAACTGATTGGGGTTCCCATAGTCATCAAATAGGCTCCACGATGATGGTAAACTACCCCCTTTGGTCGGCCCGTGGTTCCAGATGTGTAGTTGAGTGCAAGGCTTTCCCATTCATCACTAGGCATGATCCAGATGTAGTCCTCATCGCCTTTGCCTAAGAATTCTTCATATTCAGGGTGACGTCTAGTGGCGGCATATCCAGCTTCAGGGTCTGCAACTTCGATTATCTGCGGGAGCGGGCCATCCATTACGGCGAGCGCCGCTTCTACAGAGGGTAAGAATTGCGTATCGACTATAACCACTTTGGCTTCACCATGGCCAAAAATGTAAGAAATTGTACCCACGTCCAACCTAGTGTTTATGGTGTTAAGTACAGCACCGCAGGCAGGTACGCCAAAACTCGCTTCGATTTGTGCTGTGGTGTTTGGGAGAAGGGTGGCCACAACATCGCCTGGCATAACACCGATGCTTGCAAGCCCACTGGCCAATTTACTAACTCTAGCATGGTACTGTCGGTAAGTTGCACGGTGAGATCCGTAAACTACAGCGATTTGTTCTGCGAAAACAGTGTTAGCTCGCTTCAAATGTGACAACGGGGTCAGTGGTACGTAATTTGCCGTGCACTTGTCCAAGCCTGCTTCGTTTGCCATCCACCCCATGTCGCAATCCCTCCTTTTAGGGGCCACTATCGCGCTTGCGGGAATGATTTCAAGAGGTCATGCATAATGAATGGAGCAAAAAACAAATACTGTTGCGTCAATTTTTTTTATGGTGACCGGTATGGCCATCGTGGGTGTCATCGACAATTTTATGAAATTTATCGCAGTGGAAATTAGTCTTTGGCAATTTCACTTTGTACGCAGCTTGATTGCCGTACCCGTCATTCTAATTTTTGGGTTGCTTTTAGGCTGGGATTTAAAGCCAAAAAGGCTTTGGCCTGTCCTAGCACGGAATATATTTCTCTCTGGTGCGATGTTTATTTATTTTGGCTGCTTGGGTTTTTTTCCGATCGCAGTAGTGGCTGCTGGCCTCTTTACGGCCCCAGTTTTAGTGATGTTTATTGATGCTATTTGGTCACGTTGTGCCATTGGCCCCATTCGGCTTCTTACCGCATCCATTGGTTTTTTGGGTACAATTCTTGTTCTAAAGCCCGATGTTGGGGGATTGAGCTGGGCCAATCTGATTCCGATATCCGCGGGCTTGATGTATGCCATTGGCAATGTTGCAACCCGAAAATGGTGTGAGGGTGAAAGTGCTGTTGCATTGCTTTGGTCTTATATGTTTTTAATGTTAATCTTTGGTGGCTTGGGTGTAGCCTACCTTCATTTTAATCCAGGTGATCCCAGCAGTTACCTCACCCGTGGGTGGGTCTGGCCATCAACTATTGTTTGGATTTGGGTTCAAGCTATTTTTTCTCTGGTTGGTATTGGCTTTATTATGAAGGCATACCTTATTGGCGAAGTTACCTATATTTCTATTTTTGAATATGTGATGATCATATTCGCGACCACCACTGCATGGGTGGTGTTTGGTGATAAAATTAGCCCTCTCGGGTTTCTCGGTATCGGGTTAATAATTGCCACGGGTATTGTGATTTCAACCCGCTCTAAAGCTGCTTAATAATATGTGGTTGACTAGCACCG
>JAVLEV010000099.1:0-1853 GCA_031920365.1 Planktomarina sp.
CCGTCTGCCTTAACCAGATGACCCAAATGTTGACGCCCACCGTCAGCCACGCGGGTCACCTCTGCCGAGTGAAACCGTTGGCCAATCTTATATCCTGGCGCCAAATGTTGGTTTTCTTGCCCGGTGCAAATGTAGGAAGGTAAATACTCGATTGATGTTCCGCTAACAAAGCCGCTTTGCCGCTTCATGAAAGCTTCGATTTTGGCCGTATCAACTTTGGTCTCTTCGGACGAGTCGCCCGTGTTTGGCCGCGTCGCCACCAGTGTTGACAGCTCTTTATCAGCGTCAATCAGATGTTGCGCGACGTTTCGGCGCTCAGTGCTATAGGTGGCAAGCAACTTGGCATCGCTCCTACCTTGAAGAACGGCTGCCACCTTCCAGCCAAGATTGAAAGTGTCTGGCAGTGAAGTGTTCAAGCCCCAACCACCTTTAGGGCTATGAGTATGGCATGCATCACCGGCAACGAAGGCCCGGGGTATAACGTCGTCCGAGCTTCCTGAAGGTCTATTATCAAAACGCTCTGCAATGCGTTGGCCAACCGAGTAGATAGACCACCATGCCACTTCTTTCACGTCCAGTGTGTAGGGCTGAAAGATCTTCTGCGCTTTGGCAATGAGATCCTGCTGAGTCACCTGGATGTCTGACGCGCGCGCGTCCTTGTTGATTTGATCCAGCTCGATATAAAAACGACACAGGTAGCCACCCTCACGCGGGATCGTCATAACAGCACCATGGTCCTTGGATTGGATAAAACTTTTGACGCGAATATCGGGGAAATCGGTGTTGAGTAGGATATCCATAACACCCCAAGCTTTATTGGCCGTATCCCCCAGAAGTGAGATACCGAGACCCTTGCGAACACTGCTTCTGCCGCCGTCAGCGCCAATGGCAAAACGTGCTTTCAGGGTTTCAACTTTTTCCACGCCTGAATTTTCGGTCCGGTTGAAGGTTGCGGTAATCGGGTAGGAGGCCAGATCCTGGGTGAGGCTGTCATCAATCTGTATGTTGGCCAATTCGCGGCTATAGTGCGGGCGTAGATTAGCGACTGAGTTTGCCATACCATCAAGGAGCAATTCGTGTAGGCGCGCTTGGTTGACTATACTATGTGTAAACTCGGAAAGACCTACGCGGGCATCCGCTATCTTTTCAGTACGTTTGATGTGCTGGAGGTTTGCAGCATCAGGTTCCCAGAACGTGTTTTGCATCAGTTGATAGGATTCTTTGACCACCATTTCGCTGCTGTTGAAGGCTTCCATTATTTCGATTGTACGGCAGGAAATGCCGTCCGCGCGCCCAAACAGCAATGGACCCGGCGCCATATCCACAATGCAGGTTTTTATATCATCGAACTCAGACATTTGCCGCGCCATAGTTAGACCTGCTGGACCGGTACCAACGATCAGAACATCTACTTTGCTTGGCAGATCCTCGATCGGAGGATTGGGGTACGGTTTTCTTGCCCCATCTGGAACCTGATAATTTCCCGGCTTAAATCCGTTCAGATGAAACTGCATTTTAAGTATCGCTCCATTTTTTATTCTGTTCAAACCTAGATCATTATTACTTAATATGTTAACTACTAATATAATGCCCTGAACCGCACAAGTTTATAGCCACCTTACGAACTTAGAGCCAATCTTGATCTACCATCAGCTTAATTTCTGCAAGCAAGACTTATCGACTAAGACACCCACACCTAGCTACACTATCCAAATAGGGTATGATAGAATCCCACAAGCGGTGTAGATTTCAGTATGTCAAACAACAGTGCTGTCAGACGAATGAGAACCCGCACCGGATTGCTGGTCGAAATAGTTCTAGATTAAAGCGTAAATCGAGACGAATTTCTGCAA
>JAVLEV010000099.1:1953-5729 GCA_031920365.1 Planktomarina sp.
ATTGCTGGTCGAAATAGTTCTAGATTAAAGCGTAAATCGAGACGAATTTCTGCAAGGTTTGCGTTCGTCTAAGTCTTAGCATTGCCCTTTCTTGTCGTTGAAATGGGAAGTGAGAATTGTCAGCTCTGTTGTTCAACCAATGTCCGGTTTCCTGCCTATTTGCATTTTCTATGACCATCACCCCTACACAGTAGGAAAGCAGCTTGTCCGTTACTATAATTTTAGATTGGCCATTGATTTCTTATGAATTTCAACGCCGCTTTGCACTTGCTCACATAGCTTTCCAAAACTTCGCCTTCGTGAACCACTGCACGCTAAAGGTAGT
This sequence comes from Planktomarina sp., assembly GCA_031920365.1. Lineage (GTDB taxonomy): Bacteria > Pseudomonadota > Alphaproteobacteria > Rhodobacterales > Rhodobacteraceae > Planktomarina. The sequence continues at coordinate 2,279 of JAVLEV010000099.1, forward strand.
GACGTTCGCCGTTGATCTCCACGAAAACCTCATCAAAGTGCCATTGCCAATTCGAGTGCCTTCGCGCCTGGTTACGCCGCTTCCTCACAATCTCTGACGCAACCATTAGCCCAAAGCGGTTCCACCAAAACCGGACCGTTCCACGGCTTACGTCGGTACCCCACTCATAAAGAAGGCCCTCAACGTTACAAAGAGAAAGTGGGGACCAGACATCAATCATTACTGCTAAACGAATGACCTCAGGGCTGTTTTTGTAGTAAAAATTGCAGACTGTTTGATCATTGGCTGAGGCTACAAAATAGCCCTGCCCGTCTCAAGCCGTTTCCTCTGAAAATACCAGCCTATCAGTTACTTCCACCGAGATGGTTGTAATTCAAGAAGCCACCAGAAAAAGCTGATAAGCTATTTTCCCGTAAACGTTGGTGTTTGTTTCGCTAAAAATGACGAAATTCCAGCTAGTCCGTCACTAGTTCGCATCGCGTCAGCTATGGAACGCGTCTCGCGGTCGAGCTGGGTTTCCAAGCCATCAGAAAATGCTGTATCGAGTAACCGTTTGACGCCGCCATAAGCCGCAGTTGGCCCAGCCGCGATGTGCCTTGCTATTGATTGTGCTTCTGGCAGCACCTCTGCTGGCGCAACAACTTTGTTTACCAGCCCCCAATCTAGCGCCTCTTGCGCCGTCAGAACACGGTTAGTGAGCATTAATTCTTTGGCGCGCAACAGACCAATATGTTTTGCCAGATAATAAGTAGACGAACCATCAGGGGTTAGTCCTGATGCTGTATACGCCGAAACGAACTTGGCCTTTTCAGATGCGATCACATAATCACCGGAAAGGGCTAGCGAGAACCCGCCACCGCCAGCGGTGCCATTTAGAGCCATGATAACTGGCGCGTCAATATGTGCAAATCGCGACAAACTTGCATGCAACATTGTCGCCATTCGGGTCAGATGGGCGTGTTTATCAGGTGCTGCGTCCATCTCAGCTAAATCGCCGCCACCGCAAAACATTTTACCAGCTCCAGTGATGATAACAGCACGAACATTGGTGGCGCCACAGCGGACGCTAGTGTCAAAAAGTTCATCTGCGAGCTGCGCGTTCAACGCATTAGCGGGGCTGTCTTTTCGATCAAGCGTGATCGTTACGATGCTATCGGTCAACTCAAATTTTAATGTTTCATAATGCATTGGTTATCCTTATGCAGCGGCAGATTTGACGTCAAAGAGCATGCCTTCTAGGCGTGCTCGGATGAGAATTTCCGCCTCTGCCATAATCCCATTAATCAGGTCTTTACATGTTGGAATATCATGGATCAGCCCAGCAACCATGCCACAGGACCAGGCGCCTACATCCATATCACCGTCAATCATCACTTTAGGATATACGCCCGCGACATCGGTCAGAATATCCTCAAAGGTGATATCGCTACCCTTAGCTTTTTCCATGGTCAGCACACGTTCTACGGCTGGATTATTCAGTACGCGTTCGGTATTACGCAAGGGGCGCATTATTAGGCGGGTATCGAGTTCGGACGCAGCTACAATAGCGTCTTTGACGTTTTGGTGAATAGGTGCCTCTACTGTCGCCATGAACCGAGTGCCCATGTTCATGCCATCAGCTCCCATTGCGAGCGAGGCCACTAATGACCGCGCATCCGCTTGCCCGCCGGAGGATACGAACGGGATTTCCAGCTCATCTGCAGCACGAGGCAAAAGGATCATGTTGGGTATGTCGTCCTCGCCCGGATGTCCGCCACATTCAAAGCCATCTACCGACACGGCGTCACAGCCGATTTCTTGCGCTTTCAGGGCGTGGCGGACCGAAGTGCATTTGTGGATTACCTTGATGCCCGCATCTTTCAGGTAAGGCATGACCTGCGCCGGGTTACGACCAGCAGTTTCGACCACATGTACGCCACCTTCGATGATGGCCTTCACGTAGCCAGGATAGTCAGGCGAACTGACAGTTGGCAGAAAGGTCAAATTGACTGCAAAAGGCTTGTTCGTCATCTCATTACACCTAGCGATCTCATTCGCCAAATCTGCTGGGGTTTTCTGGGTAAGGCCAGTAATGGTCCCAAGGCCACCAGCGTTTGAAACTGCGGCTGCAAGTTCAGCAAAGCCCACGTAATGCATGCCACCCTGAATAATCGGATGCTTTATACCAAAGAGGTCTGTTATACGGGTCTTCATGTATTTCTCCTGGCAGCTTGCCGCTCGTGTTCATAAGATTCTATTAGTTCAGCCCTAGCATCACGCGCACCCATCGCCTGCCCGCAATCTGGGCAAGTCATTTGCGGTTGCGTAAGGTGTCCACAGCCTTTGTGCACGATCTGGACTGGCGCATCACCATCGCCAAGCCAGCAGTCGCCCCACTGCTTTAAGGCAATGATTACCGGCCAAAGGTCGCGGCCCATTGCCGTCAGGCGGTATTCACTACGGGGCGGGTGTTCAGAATAGGCTTCACGCCAGATAACCCCTAGCGTTTCCAGCTTTTTCAAACGCCCTGCCAAAAGATGTGAAGACATGCGGGTCTGGCGCAGAAAATCGTCAAAACGGCGCGTACCTAGAAACATTTCACGTAGGATTAGTATAGTCCATTCATCTCCCACCTGGGCCACAGCGCGTGCGATAGAGCAAGATTGTAGACGAAGATCGGCACGGCTCATAATATGTTACTTTAATTTATGAATTTACTAAATTTCTATTTTTAAAGTTACTTTTTGTCAACGCCTCGCATTGCAACTAGACCAAGCCAGACAAAATTTCTAAGTGCCCCCTGGTGCTGTTAAGCTGATGAGAACCCGCATCAGGTTGCAAGGATAGACTAAAAATTTGTGCTCAATAGTTGGCGCCACTTGGCGAGAGCAGCGGCACGGTTTAACTTGAAATTAGCGCGTGAGTAGAGGTGACGTTGGTGGTTAAGATAGTTGTAAATTGAAGTGTGGGTCCAGACGAATTTCTGCAAGGTTTGCGCTCGTCTAAATCTTAGGATTGTCCCTTCTCGTCCTCGAAATAGCAAATGATAATTCTCAGCTTTGTTGTTCAACCAACGTCCGATTTTCTGCCTATCTGCATTTCCTATGACCGTCATCGCTGCGCGGTAGGAACGCAGTTTTTCCATTGCAATGACTTTGGTTTAGCCATGATTTTTTATGAATTTTAACGCCACTTTGCAATCTCTGCACTTTGTCACATGGCTTTCCCGGACTTCGCCTTCGTGATCTACGGCACGCCAAAGGTAGTGCCATTCGCCGTTAATCATCACAAAAACCTCATCCTAGTACCGCTGCCAATTAGAGGCACCACGAGCATGGTCACGCGTCTTACTCGCAATCTTCTGACGCAAACACCGGACCAAAGCGGGCCCGAGAATTTAGTGGCTTACATCGATACCCAGTTCGTGAAGCAGGTCCTCAATGTTACAAAGAAAAAGTGGGGCCAGACATAA
>JAVLEV010000099.1:5829-7748 GCA_031920365.1 Planktomarina sp.
CCAAATATGAACCAGCCAAACGCAAGGGCTGTGATTATACCAAAATAACTAAACGGAGCGAGAACAGACGCAGGTGCATGTCGAAATGCATACATCAGGAAGACCACACCAAAACCGCCACAAATTGACATGCTCAAGATTAAAGTTGCGTCCTTGTAGGATTGTATCGGCGTAAATTCAGCTGTTACAGTAGCAAACAGAACTGCCCCAATAGCTGCAGCAACTGCCGAATATAAATACAACACTGCACTTGAAATTGACTTATCAAAACTCCGTAAAGTGACTATTGAGGCGGCGTAACAAAAGGCTGCGCCTATTGGAAAAATTGAAGTCCAGGTGAACACTTCTGAGCCGGGGCGTACGATTAAGAGCACGCCCACAAACCCAAAAACCACAGCCCCCCAGCGCCATACGCCAACTCTCTCACCATACACGAAAGTTGCAATCATAACTATAAAAATAGCATTTGTTTGGCCAAGTGCTGAAACAGTTGCTAATTCTAAATTTGCCAATGCTGTAAAAAATAATAGCTGGGCAACAGCAACAAATAAACCACGGACAAATGCAAGTTTCCATTTTTGGATTTTATAGTCACTTATGCGAAAACTTAATTCACGGGTGTAAGCCAGTAAAAGAACGGAAGGTAAAACGCCCAAAACGTTACGATATACTGATAGTTCTTGTGCAGAATACGCTACAGAAAGAATGCGGACATGAACACTCATCAAATCGAAACAAATGTATGCGGCCAGGCAGACTAAAATAGCGCGAATATTTGATGACATCTGCCTCCAAACACAAAAGCGCAAAAGCCTTTGTATATGTCAGCTCTCTTTATATAATTGTTTAAAGTCAAGTTAAGTTCGAGGGCCTTTAGCGGACCAGAGTGGCCAAAAGGGAGTGATAGCGTGCTTCAAAAAGCCAAATATCAAATAGCATAGAAAATTGCAGTCTAAGTCGGTTTGCGTGCGATGAAGTCAATCAATGCGGACATCCCAACATGTGCAGATCCAGACTGCTGCTTAGCCTCATATTCCTCACAGATTAGCGTATCGCAATCATGAAAGACCGCATCAAAACTTGCGCTTGTATACATGTTTTCCATATGTGGCGGCCCACCCGTTCCGAATTGTAGCTGTTTGGGCGTATACCCATGGATTGCAACCAGCCCACCAGGACAGGTTGCGTCCAGCATCTTCCGCCAAAGAATATCGCGTTCATCTGGGCCCACGAACTGGAAAAATAAACCAAGAGTAATATCAAAGGTATTTTGTGGCCAGTTCCACTCAAACAAGTCTGATTGGACAAAGGCGACATCCACTTTATTCAGCTTGGCCAGTTTGTTTGCCTTTGAAACTGCCGAGGGGGCGAATTCAACACCGATCACACTCAGGCCCTTTTTAGCCAAATGCACCGCATTGCGGCCTTCGCCCTCAGCAATCGACAAAACCGACTGACCCTCTATAAAGTGTTTGTCATGCTTGAGTAGAAACGGGACTGGTGCGGTTCCAAACAGATACCCATCTTGCGCAAAACGTTCTTCCCACATCTCATTCACCCTATCCCTAAAAGTGGCAGTTACCATTGCGGTTATATGGACAACTTAATCGCCTGCGTTAATACGCCAAGGCCCAAACAAAAGTTTATCACAGTTTGGCTTCATTTCAGCACACATAAAACACAAATTTTCCTGTTAACTCCAAAGAACAGATAAATTAAGAGCGCCTAAAATAGGCCTGTGAGAAAAGGTTTAAAACTGCCAAATTCAGCATCAGTAAAAGTCCTCAAATAAAATCTTTTATTTTAACGGGCTGGAATTTGGGGAATAATTACCAATAAACGGTAGCTGTCTGATTGCTGGGGGTTTGATGGTGATGCTGTCAAACTAATGAGAACTCGCATCGGATTGCTGGCTAAGT
>JAVLEV010000100.1:0-3600 GCA_031920365.1 Planktomarina sp.
GGGCTCGCGACAATCGCACCACTGGCATTAGAATTCCGTTGTCTGATCCTCAGGCGCGGCGGATCGAGAACCGGTTGGCCGGCATGGATTGTAATCCCTACCTTGGAATAGCTGCCTCCTTGGCCTGCTGCTACCTTGGGTTGGAGGATCAAGAGCGACCCGATAAGCAATACCGCGGCGATGCCTATGACGGGGAAGAGGCCATTCCCTATGATCTATTCACTGCGCTTGATTTATTCGATAAAGCCCATCGACTACATGAGGTGCTCGGCCCTGAGTTTGCCCGGGTATATTCGATTGTGAAACGCACAGAGTATAGCGAGTTCCTCCAGGTAATCTCACCTTGGGAGCGCGAACATCTTTTGTTGAATGTCTAATTTCTTATATGCTAACGACAGCCGCGCCACCTATCCTTCAAGTTGGTATGCGCAAAGCATTGATGACACCCCTCTGCGCATAGCGCTTGACCAACCAGTATCATGTGACGTCTGCATTATTGGTGCGGGCTTCACCGGCCTATCTACCGCCCTACATCTGGCGCAAAAAGGCTTCAGCGTAACCGTACTTGAGGCCCATCTTGTCGGGTTTGGTGCATCTGGGCGCAATGGTGGACAAATGGGATCTGGCTTTAACCAAGATCAACGTAAGTTAGAAAAAAAAATGGGTCTGGATGCCGCACACCGGCTTTGGGAGATGACCCAAGACGCCAAGTCTCTGACACGCAGCATGATCACCCAATTCGCCCCTGAGGCAGATTATCAGCCTGGCGTGGCAGAGGCTAATTTCTGCCTAACAGATTGTGATAATAGTCAAGCCAAGGCAGCCCATTTAGAAAAAAACTATGGCTATAGCGAGATGGAATATCTCGATAAGTCCACAATTTTAGATCTAGTAAAATCGTCCCGTTACGTAGGTGGCATTATAGATTGGGGTGCAGGGCACCTACACCCTCTGCGCTATGCCTTAGGCCTTGCAAAGGCTGCCGAAGCTACAGGCGCAAAGATTTATGAAGACAGCCCCGTACTAGAGGTGCAGGAGGGGTCACCCAATATAATTCGAACTAACCGCGGTCTGGTAAAAGCCAACTACGTGGTGCATGCGACTAACGGCTACCATTGCAGCCTCAACCGAAAGCAGGCCAATCGGGTAATGCCAATCAATAATTTCTTGGTGGCCACAGCTCCCCTAGACGATCCACAGTCTATCCTTACCAAAAATATCGCCGTAGCTGATAATCGGTTTGTACTGAACTATTATCATCTTAGCAGTGATAACCGACTTATCTTTGGTGGTGGAGAAAGCTATGGCACAAAGTTTCCACAGGATATCTTCACAAAAGTCCGCCGCCCACTCACAGAGATTTTTCCCCAGCTCAGGGATATAGATTTGACACATGCCTGGGGAGGTACCCTAGGCATCACAACCACTCGCTTGCCAATGTTTGCGCGAGTAGGCCACCAACAAATCACAGCGTCTGGCTATTCCGGCCATGGGGTAGCCCTCGCCGGATTTGCCGGACTTGTACTGGCGGAAACAATCGCAGGCGACGCCACGCGATTTGATCTACTGTCAAAACTTCCTGGCCCAGCCTTTCCTGGTGGCCAGATGCTGCGCAATCCAATTATGACTTTGGCAATGACATGGTTCTCCCTACGCGATAAGCTGGGACTATGAGCGACATGGCCCCTTGCATCAACACAGCTAAAACTGCGGCAGTCTACAGCTGGTTTACTGTAGCCAACGGCAAATGGGCTTGGGCAGGCGCACCACCCAGCCAAATTTATGTGCGCTTTGCCGCTTGTTGACACGGCTTTAAATACTTCTAACCTAAAATATGCCTGCCGGAGGCCATAGGCGCCGGCCACACCTACCAAAGGTACCACATGAAAGACCAATCTCCAAACAGCTGGGAAGCGCGTGCAGACGCCCACTCCTTCTATGGTTTCACTGACTTGCCAACCATCGAGAGCCGCGGCGCAACAGTTTTAACCCACGGTGAAGGGCCCTATGTCTTCGACGTGCACGGCCAGAAGTTTCTAGATGCAAATTCTGGACTATGGAACATGGTTGCTGGCTTTGACCACGCAGGCATAGCGCAAGCGGCTAAAGATCAATATGATCGTTTTCCCGGGTATCATGCCTTTTTTGGGCGGATGTCAGATCAGACTGTGATGCTTTCTGAAAAGCTTATTGAAGTGTCACCCTTTGATACTGGTAAAGTCTTCTACACCAACTCAGGGTCCGAGGCCAATGACACAATGGTCAAAATGCTTTGGTTTTTATATGGTTCAGAGGGCAACACAGGGCGTCGAAAGATTATCACTCGTAAGAATGCCTATCATGGGGTGACAGCTGTTTCAGCCTCTATGACAGGTAAACCCTATAATGCGGTTTTCGGTCTGCCCTTACCAGGTTTTTTGCATCTGACCTGCCCACATTATTGGCGGGAGGGGCGTCCAGGTGAGAGCGAAGCAGAGTTTACTACCCGGCTAGCAAAAGAACTGGAAGATATGATAATCGCCGAAGGAGTTGACACCATCGCAGGATTTTTTGCCGAACCAGTTCTGGGGGCTGGTGGGGTTATTCCACCACCAGCAGGCTATTTTCAGGCGCTACAACCCATTTTACAGAAATATAAAATTCCCCTGATCTCAGACGAGGTCATCTGTGGATTTGGGCGTACCGGCCACACTTGGGGTTGTGAAGCCTATGATTTTGTCCCTGATGCCATCATCAGCTCTAAAAACCTAACAGCGGGATATTTCCCAATGGGAGCAGTAATCTTAGGTCCGGAGCTAACTCAAAGGTTACAAGCAGCCTCGGAAGCGATTGAGGAATTCCCACACGGGTTCACGGCTTCAGGGCACCCAGTTGGATCTGCAGTAGCACTTAAAGCAATTGATGTTATCATGAACGACGGTTTAGCAGAAAATGTACGCAGGCTGACACCTTATTTTGAGGCGCATATGCGGCGGCTACTGGAACATCCAAATATTGGTGAAGCCCGTGGTAAGGGATTGATGGGCGCTCTGGAGGCGGTACAAGATAAATCTAACAAAACACCCTTTGCAGCAAATCTCTCTGTAAGTGAACGAATAGCCAATACATGTACCGATCATGGGCTAATTTGTAGGCCCTTAGGGCAATCCATTGTACTTTGCCCTTCGTTTATCTTCACAGAGAACCATATAGATGAAATGTTCGAAAAGCTCGAGTGTGCATTAAAACAGGTCTTTGCAGAAATTGCATAAACTGTGCTTGGGGGCATATTCCCACTCATTGTATGTTTTTACAATTTAGCGACCTTTTCCTGAAACGCCGTTAGTTTAATTTTATATCATGTAAACCATCGGCTAACCCACCGATCATCGCCACCAATACAGGCTTCTTGTTGCCCCTTTGTGATTTCAAACCTTAGTATAGCAATCAGAGGGTCAGCCCCCCTTCGCCTTTGGTTGACCGTCACAAAGCATCTTAAAGCTTGCAGCTAAAAATTGTGGCGCAACCGATCTAGCCTGAGAAGTATGGAAGCAGCCTAAATTCACAAGCAATGCGACTGGCAACACATTTTCGCAGCGACTTTCATTTTCAACTATGATT
>JAVLEV010000100.1:3700-7728 GCA_031920365.1 Planktomarina sp.
AAGCAATGCGACTGGCAACACATTTTCGCAGCGACTTTCATTTTCAACTATGATTTGGAGCAAATATTAGCGGGTCCAATTTTCACTAGATTTGAGGTCAATGATTTGAACATCATGGCCACTCCAGATGAGGCCTACAATATTATGTCCTGTCACATAATTACTAGATTCAGTGTTGTATAAGCACCAGCTCGCTTAGCGTTTAATCAAAAGAGGTTTAATGATTTCAGTCATATTCAGCCCTTTGCAATAGCCGCTCACTGAAGTTACGCAGTACTGCGCCAACTTTATGCAAACGCACCATAAAAAAGACTAAGATTCAATTACAGGTGCCGAAATCCTCCAACTACAAAAAAATTTAGGCTTAAAACTATTATTTTTATATATATTCGACCTCAAGCTAGCATTTAGTGAAGAGCGCTGGCCTATGCCGAGGAAAATGTGGCACTACATGTTCAAATCGCAATACACGCTGGGGAAAGAATGAGAAATGGTGCGGGATACGTCAGAAGCTTCATCAAAGGCTAACTCAATGGCCGGCCTGGATGCTGCAACACAGCTCAGAAATTTAGGCTGGCATAATTTTTTTTGGGACCAGGTGGATCCACCCAAACTCACAAAAACACCGCCAGTACGCATTACCCAAGTTCACCGCAATACCATACATGTTCAGGGCGCCGATCTCAACTTAATGGTTCCATCATTGAATGGGGTAACGGTTGGAGATTGGTTGTTGTTTAATTCAGAAGATCCCCGCTCCAGCCAATTATTAAAGCGTAAAAGCCTGATTAAGCGTCGCGCTCCAGGCCATGATCGCAGAGAGCAACTAATAGCCGCCAATCTGGATACTGCGTTTATAGTGTCATCTTGTAACAATGATTTCAGCGTGGCACGATTGGAACGTTATGTCGCAATGGCTCACGAGGCTGATGTAACACCGGTGATTATATTGACCAAGGCCGATTTGACCACGGATGTGGAGACTTTCGTTTCACAAGCTAAAACCATTTCATTGCGCGTAGCCGTAGTCAGCCTAAATGCCCGCAGTCCTTCAGCTCAAGAAGATCTAGCACCGTGGTGCCGGCCTGGGCAAACCGTTGCTTTTCTAGGTTCTTCAGGAGTGGGAAAATCCACATTAGCTAACTCCTTAGCAGGCAACGAGGCAATAAAAACTCAGGAAGTGCGCACGTCTGATGATAAGGGCCGTCACACTACTACGGGCAGGCAGCTGCATATTATGCCAATAGGCTGCGCCGTTCTCGACACGCCTGGAATGCGAGAATTACAACTTACTGATGTCTCCATTGGGCTGGAAGAAACCTTCGCAGACTTACATGCTTTACGGCAAGATTGCCGATTCAAAAATTGTGCCCATGACAAGGAACCAGGCTGTGCTGTTCAAGCAGCAATTTTTAGCGGTGAAATCAACGTACAACGGACGCAACGCTGGCTAAAACTTGTTGCAGAGGATTTAGAAAATACCAAGCTCCTTAACAAGCGGCGCATGCGCAACAAATCCAAAAATAAAGCAATTAAAAGCGTTCAAAAGCACAGCTACAAAGAGTAGCGACCATTGCTGCTATGCGAGCCAGGCTCGCATAGCAGCAATGGTCGCCTCGGGTTGCTCCAAGGTAGGAAGGTGGCCGGCATTCTCAATCACCACTAACTCCGCATGTTCAATCAATTCAGCCATAAATTCGTGACGTTTAGGCAAAGTTATCTGGTCCTCTGCACCACAGAGTATGAGAGTTGGACATTTTATATTGCACAACAAAGATTGCTGATCACGACGTTTTTGCAAGGCACGAGATTGGCGAACAAACGCCTCAGGACCCAAAGACAGAGCCATATCCACCATCAACTCCAAGATATGCATTTTGAGGGGGGTCTCCGCAAAATAATTACATATAATCTCTTTACGCATAATATATTCAAGACACCCCGTCTGTGCCGCAATGATCTGCGGCTCGCGTTTAGCAGCACGCTCCGGCGTCTCAGACGTAGGGTTGGTATCCATAAGGCAAATACGGCTTACACGATCTGGGGCACGACGTATGATCTCCATCGCCACGATGCCCCCAAGAGATAAACCACACAACGCAAAACGATGCGGGGCAGCATCCAATATCGTACTAGCAATTTCTTCAATCCGTTCGCCCAGATGCACTGGTGCAACCATCACTGCACGCTCATGCGATAGCCCATCAATTTGAGGTGCAAACAAGCGAGCGTCACACATCATACCCGGCAGAAATATAATTGGTTCAGGATACATACGACCTTGTGACAAATTTTCTTGTGGCTGCCAAGATAAAGAAGCCATACTTCGCGTAATAAATCTTTTATTTTCTATACTTAGCTAATACGCTGGCTTCACTTAAATACAAAAAGTATCTTCGTGACTGGGACGCTGATATTGATGACTAAGGATTGGCTGATCCGTGTAGATTAAATGATCGAAACCACACATGAAAGTATAGTTTTAAGTTTGCCTAAAAGTCTCGAAAGTCGAACAAAAACTATAGCCACTCTGCCTACAGAATCATCGAGCGCAATGAATTAGCCCCCTTGCTTAGTAAGGCATATAGTTAGGAAGTTTGTATGTTGTTTTCATGATTACAAATGGTCACCCAAATGCCTACGGCAGAAATCAAGAGTAAAGTCCGTTGCAGAGCTCGTTTGTTCAGGGTTCATTACAGCCCCAAAGAGCAAGTGCCCAAAAGGATCACGGCCCTTATCCATTTCCAAAGCCTCCTGTGGCCCACCCCACTGTTGCAAAGCTATACGGATTTTCTGTGGGCTTACTACCTGATCCTCAGCGCAAAATAGTGTGGCCAGAGGTACAGAAAATGCGGCAAGATCTAGCTTTGCGGCGGTACGAACCGCTTCCATCATCGTATATATTGCGTGGATATCATATTGTGTGGTCCAATATTTTGCGTGGCCTTCACTACGTGGCTCAAATTCGCGAGTACGACCCATGATCAAATGCCCCCAATGCCTTATCAAAGGCAATTGCAGCAACAAGTTGGTCGTACGATCTGCGAGGCCAAAATTCGGTGATATGAAAACGCAAGCCGCAATGTCTTCAGGCTTTTCTTCCAAAGCCCGAAGCACCAGCGGCACTCCCGTCGAGCATGCAATCACCACAACTCGCGTGCCCAGGATACGGCCAATATTCAAGGCCTCGAGACTGTCTGCATGCCACTCAGCCAATGTGGCGCGGCCCAGCGCAGGACCGTCTTGGCCATGCCCCGCCAAGCGAGCAAAATAGAGATTAGCGTTCAAACCACGGGCAAGATCATCGGGGAATGGGCGAAGTTCCTCAGAACTTGCTGAAAACCCATGAACATACACAATCGACAGATCGGTAATTTTGGCCTTGCCGCCAGCCCAAATTATCCGCTTAGAGACATCTGGTTTAATTCCGACCACTTGCGTCTCGCGTGCAGCCAACCAAGTTTCCAGTTGATGAATTGAGGGAATGTGCATCCCCTTAACGCAACAAAGACCGAGACATAGCCACCATGAAATACATGGCGGCCTGCTCCAAGCCCACTTTTATTCTAATTGATAGTTCCACGTTCGCCTCTTTCTCTCAGGTTGAGACAATTAGCCACCCATTACCATCATTTCTGATACCCCAATAGCCCCATATGCTGCAAAGGAATCAGACCGTGCAATTTCTATTGCGGCATCCATATCCACGTCTTCCAAGATCAAAAAATCAGTGACTGGAACTCCACCGTCTGTAACACTATCAAGACCAACCATTTTGGATTTTAGCAAAAGCGTTGCAGGGTGCACAATGGCTTCGCCCAGAACGTCCACTTGCCCATATGGACTTTTCGCTCTTCTAGGGTGCTAAACTGAGGTTGCTCCAAATATGTTAATAAATACTGTGGCCAATCTAGCCCCTTATAAATTACACGAGGCTCTGCTGGTTAATTGCACAAATTACATCTGAAATTGCGGCTTCCACCAGCGCCAATGCGTTTGGTGCAGAAAAGCGGTGATCAGCACCTTTT
>JAVLEV010000101.1:0-7724 GCA_031920365.1 Planktomarina sp.
GATCTGTGCCATTAAAATCCTCACATCTTGGATAACCTGCGGCAACTCCGGCTTGAACAAAAGCGTCTACCAAAGGGCTGACAGGCTTATGTCTGCGTGAGACGCTGAGTGGGCCATCATAGCCGTGATGTTTTAATGAGCCTAATCCATCGAATGCTTCTGATTTTAAGAAATACGGCTGTACCTTGTCCCATGACCATTGAGGCAAGCCACCTTGCGCCCAAAAATCATAGTCCTGCGCTAGGCCCCTGACATAAACCATGCCATTGATTGCAGTCGACCCTCCTAACACTCGCCCTCTTGGCAGGCTAACCTTTCGGCCTCCTAGTCCAGCCTCAGGCTTGGTTTCATATTGCCAGGCATGCCGTTTACCTCCTAAAAGTAACGCAGTCATCATGGGAACTTTTAGCATTGGATCAAACCGACCACGACCACCAGCTTCAATTAATAATACCTTAGTATCAGGGTTTTCTGAAAGTCTTGCAGCGAGCACGCAACCAGCAGCTCCAGCTCCTACGACTATGTGGCTCCAAGCTTTATTGCGACGGTGCATGAGTTTTAAAGGCTTCATCAAAACCTCCTTGCCCAGTCATTTGAGCCCAGGCTTTATAAGCAACACTCGCTTTAACTCGTTGGTCTAGAATTAAATTACGCCAGACATCGCACGCATCCACAAAATTTGGAACACCACCCGGAAACATCGCCAGACTGAGACCCTCAGCTATAGCATTTTCTTCAGCACCATTATTGTAAGCACCGATAATATGTTCACCGACCCAGCACCAGCGACGATGGCATTGATGTGCTGCAGCTAAACCTACCTCAGCGACCCAAGGTTCTACTGGGTATTTATTTAAAATTACCTCAAGTCCCATTCTGTAAGATTGGACTGCATCAAAATCTGTGAGGTGATGACCCCAATGTGTTTCAACAAAATTATAGTTTTCAGCACCTTCAGCCCACGATGCCAATGCCAAAGCGGCTTCTAAATCATTGTCGTCACCGCCCCCTTTTCTGAGTCGATCGATGTGATGTGTAGCTATAGCTTCTTTCGTAGACACAAGAATTATGAGCCAAACCACTTCCTTTTGGCGCAGTGTCATTGACCTTTCAGTCAGAGTTAGTGCCGAGTAGGTTGCATCATAAGCAGTCAACAATGCTGGGGACGAAATAGCTAGTAATCCATGGTGAGGCAATAAATAGCCTCGTTTTGTTTTTAGCTCTGATAAAGAAGCTTCGACTTCAGCTACCGTTTGCGGCACATTTTCACGAATATTTTTATGCATTAAGTACTCCAATGCTTATAAAAATTATTTTCTAATTTTAGGATAGAGAACATAGCATGATAAGCAAACTTTTTTATTTAGTATTTATGGACTTGCTTCCGCGACATAGCTAACGTCACACTGAGCTTGCGATAATGGTTCAACATCACAGAAAAAAAGCCAGTGTGTGGGCGAATTTAATTTGCAGATAGCACCCATTTGAAAAGAAAAAAATAGCTACTTGCTTATGAAAAACAGCGCAGATCTAACATATCACGACGGATCACATTGGCATCAAAAGGATATTTTGAGTGCTTTAATAGTGTCCAGCGTTCTAATATGAGGCTTTTGTATTATTTAAAAGCCTTTTAGACCAAGTCTTTCCGGAAACCCAGGGCATGAGGTTTTCTATGGTGGGTTCCTCAGCGAGTAACGCTACGTGAGCTCGCCACATTAAGCATATATTTGGTGAAATCATAGGAATCTGAGTATTTTGAGCGTCTATGAGTGTTGATAAAGTAGGTAATCCAGTACCCAGTATAACAACGGCTTGTGCGCCAGTAGTGTTTAACTCAGAAAGTCCTTTTTTTGATGCAATTGTTGGTAGGGAATAGATTGGGTGAAAGTTTTCATTGCTGCTCTTAATTCTATGAACTGCTGTAATCTCGAGGCCGCGGATTTCCCAATATTTAATAGCTTTTGCATGTAGGGGATCGCCATAAGGCGAAATAATTCCAACTCGATTGACTCTCAACAACTTTAGAGCCTCGGCTACGGCATTTGCAGCAGTAATTATAGGATAACCTCGCAGATCTTCTATTTTGCTCAACTTTGCTTTTTCAATGTCTGGATCTACAAGATACGCAGCGCCAGTACATGCAAATATAACTGCCTTAAGTGGTGCATTTGCAAAGCGGTCCAGTGTCTCGTCCATTGAGACAACATAGTCCACCAATCGGTCATCCATAGTTGTTTTGTTACTCGTCAAACGGGCTGTAAGTAAGCATACTCCCTCTGGGCACAGAATAGAGAACTCTGGCTCTACTGTTGTGTTGGCCTGGGGTGTTAGAACACCTATAACACCAACTGGACAATATTCTAGCATCTGATGTGCCCCTTTTAGAAGGTCGTGGCTTCAGCCTGCCAGCGCTACAGGCTACCATAGATGAACTGATAGGTGATCTTATATATTCTGCCAAGCATTTTTGAGAAACATTAGATCACCTTCCTAATATACCAGGCAAATTCAAATCTTTGTCGCGTGCACAGTCCAGAGCGTCCTTATAGCCTGCATCTGCGTGACGCATAACGCCTGTCGCCGGATCGTTCCACAACACGTTTTTAATGCGACGGTCAGCATCTTTAGTACCATCACAACAAATCACCATTCCTGAGCGTTGATAAAAGCCCATACCAACACCGCCGCCATGGTGCAGCGAAACCCACGTCGCGCCACCAGCTACGTTCAACATCGCGTTCAGCAGGGGCCAGTCTGATACTGCGTCTGAGCCGTCTTTCATGCTTTCTGTTTCGCGGTTGGGCGAGGCCACTGAACCTGAATCCAAATGGTCGCGGCCAATCACAACAGGCGCGCTAAGCTCACCTGTGCGGACCATCTCGTTGAATGCGAGTCCCAGTTTGTCGCGCAGTCCAAGACCAACCCAGCAAATCCGTGCAGGCAACCCTCGGAACACAATTCGTTCGCGGGCCATATCAAGCCAGTTGTGCAGATGCGGATCATCTATCAGTTCTTTTACTTTAGCGTCAGTTTTGTAGATATCTTCAGGATCGCCAGACCGTATGACGTGGGATGGCAGTTCAGCAGTGACTAAGGTGCGATTGCTTTATAGCCCCGGACACAGCATTCGCACTGTTCTTTAATCATTGCCAAACAAGTAGACTTTCGCTGCCTTGCTAAACATATGTAGTTTGGCTCAAAGCTGCCACTTCATATACATCAGTTCTGGAAACTCATGATCATATTAATTGGATTTATTTTGATCCTTCCTTTAGCTGGATTTTTAATCACCTTTGGCGCGTCTATTTATTTTTGAAAAAGGTCTAATCCCTTCAGAAGACCCGGATCGATAGTGCTGTCAGACTGATGAGAGTATGCATCACATTGCGCGGATAGTAGAGGCCGATAATGCCTCAGACTTGTGCCGGCACAAGGTATAATAGAAAGTAGGTCACGATAGCTAATTCTACGGGTGTTACTTTAAACAAATGGCTGAAGCAGTACAATCTAGTTGGATGTACGATGCGTAGCTTCAGGCATTCAATGAAAGACGGGCTTAGGGCAGTGTAATGCCCTACAGATATAAATGATCAAATAGGTGGCGGGGGACGACTGATGGTGTAAGGCAGGGGTATGGTTCAGGCTATCCTCTGAGTGTTGTGTAAGAGTGGTCGGAGAAGTGCTAGCAGCTTAGCTATTTGAAATTTTTAGCCATAAGCTGGTCTTCCAATCAACCGGTGTTAGTGTAGATGCATGATTAAAAATATATATATCGCAGGGCCATTGTTTAATGGTCATGAGCGAAACTACCTTGAGCTTATAGCCTCAGAGTTAGAGGGCAGTGGCTACAAATGCTTTCTGCCCCACAGGGATCAGTCTGGGATTGATGAATCTGAGTTGGAAGGTACGAATATGAGCCAAGCCACAAAGGATAAAATCTTTAACGCTGATCTGACTGCATTGAAGGAATCAGACCTCACTGTTGCGCTAATAACAGGTCAAGACATCGACTCAGGAACAGCGGCTGAGATTGGTTTCACCTACGCTAATAGAAAGCCTGTTATAGCAATTACAGCTTATGAAAGGCGATTTAGAAATTTATTTGTGGACGGAATGATTACTAAAACAGTAAATGAAGTTCATGAAATTCTTCCTGCATTTCATCGATTAGTCCAAAGCTCTGATGATTACGATATCTAACAAAATTTGCGAGCAAGGATGTCTGTGAGGACCAGTCAGAATTTTGGTCAGCACTCACAAGCGGCAATACTAGTGCTGTGCTAAAACACTTATTATTATCTGATGCTTACTTAGGTTATGCTACTGCTAGTAAGGCAGTTTATGGTGGACAGGCCGGGAGTTCATCTCCTATTATATCCTCCAGTGATCATCTAAGTAATTCAGAATTCAGTTTTGTGGACTACTTTCAAAATAATTTAATGAATGAAAAAGGGTTTGGCTCGGTTGTCGCTCTAATGAATTTTATTTTTACGGGTTGGTTTAGTTTCCGTTGGCGAGTGTGTGATCAGGGAACATTTTCAGTTTGGTCACGTCTAAGATTGACAAGGGATAAACGGATGGTAAGTAAAAAAGCTATCCCGCGAACGGCCTGAGCCATAAAATTTTTTTTCACCAAATTTTGCACTCACTTAAAACAAAGCCGGCAGCCCTTGCTAACTTTAAATATTTTTGTATGACATGAATGGCTCAATCGCTACAAAGGTAGGCTACAAGAGTCTAGTAAGGCCCTTGCAGTTCCATAGAATAGCGCTTCACGCTGTACCGTAGTTAATCCAATCTGCCGCGCTCCACGCTTCATAGCTCTGAGCTGCTCATAACGAATAAAAGTCATTTGGGCATCACAATGGGCTAAGTTCAGAGAATGGTTGCTGGGGCTAAGATAACTCCAGGCCTTACCAAACGTGATGTACTTACCACGCATTGGCCCAATCATGTCATCGGATCCGTACATTACACGATCCATACCTACCCCGTTGTAAAGAGCATCAAGGGCGTCAGACTCGCATACTGTCGATGTGTCGAACCAAACGTTGTGCAATCCGCGCAAATGTTTTGCGGCCTTTTCGATTGCCCACGCGGAATAGCTGCGTGCACAGTGGGCTAGGATCCATTTAACATTTGGGTACTTTTCACTCAGACATCTAATATCTTCAATATTGTGTGGATCAGCAATCCCATCACGTTTGGAAAGATGCATCATTATGATTAAACCCAGTCGGTCAGCCACAGCTATCTGGTGCTCCGGTAAAAAGTCGGTTATTCGACATTCAACTGCATCACCAGTCGTCGAATAGAAACGGTAAGGCTTAAACCCAATAAGACCTGTAAGCTCGATAGTACTTTCAATGTCAGACGCACTCATCCCGGGATTAACAAGCATCAAGCCACGCGATTCTTTCCCTTTCGAAGTCTCCGCTGCTATGTAGGTATTTGACGCCTCAAAATCACACGGGTTAGGGAAGGGAAAAGGAAAAGCCAATCGTTCAATAGATCGGCCAGGCATAAGGGCTTTATCGACTTTTTCGGCTAGTTCCCATGTTACCTCTGGGAAATATGTACCAATTCCTGAAGCCCCCGGTCCCGTAGCTTTATTAGGATCAAGATCGAAAGCCCAACGATAGATGTGGGTATGAACATCCAGAACTCGTTGAGGTACGAAGTCCTCAAGTTCATCAAGCCAGATACATCTGTCAAGATCTGTCAAATCGAACTCACTCTCTGCAATTCTTTTGAAATTCTCAATTCCTTCAATATTTGCAATTGGTAAGTCAGTCATCACGTTGCCTCCAAATATGTATCAATCTTCTAGTGCTCTTCTCACATCTCTCGGGGTAATTTTACCCATATCAGCCCATATTCGATGCGATTGAATAAACAAATTCTGCATCAGCGGCCAATCTGCATGTGGGTATCCGTATCGCAAGTTTGGCGTTGGTGCTAAATCTAGGATTAGTCTTATATCACTCGTATCTGAGCTCGCTTCATTGATTAAAGTGCCCACTTTTACTAACCATCCTGAACAACTTCTCACATATTGTAGAAATGCTGAACCATTAGGTGAACGTAAGTCCAAATCTACCTGATAAGCAGTTATCAACTCAGAAGTCTGCCCACTTGTCAAAGAGGTGTTTCTAAACTTTTTAGTATAAAACCCCATTAAATCGTATGAAAAGAGGGCAAGCTTTGTGAAGTGTTGTCCCAGAGCTTCATTTTGAACTTCTAGTGAAGTTAAAATCCTGAAAGTTGCAGCACATTTAGCTGCTTCGTCTACTTCGTCGGCATTACCTGCGCTTCTTAAGCCACATAAAAGGAGAGTAGACACAATAAATAATCGAAGAAGACTAACCATAAGACTGCTTATCCAATCTGTTTTAAGGCATCACTGCTAGCTGATCAGTGACTTTTAAGAGCTCCCTCATATTATCTAAGCACCCATCACTTCAAAACCACACCATCCCACCATGCGCTTCTTAAGGCACGCCTCTAAGAAGCCCTCCGTGACTGTCTTAGAGCCTGATGGAGTAATCTTATCACAATTTTCCTTTATCAAAAAGAAAATATTATGTTTGATAACAGCAGTTACTTCAGAATTTTTTTGTCACTGGGGTACCGCTAAGTTTTGAGTGTTCGTTTATGAGCTCTTCATTATCCACTAAGTAAACGCAGAAAATTGAATTGCCTAAGACATAACTCTCCTATTATTGAAAATTTTTACCTTCAGATAGTATGGCTTCCAAAACTTCTTCCAAACTTTCACCAGAATTGTTTAAATCGTTCCTTGGAGCACCACCGACACTGCGTTTGGAAAAATAATGAAAGTAAATTAGCCAAATAGTTAATTTTTGCTCTGTGCCTAGACACCACCTAATGCATCAGGCATGAGCAACGTACCCACCAGCTAGCTCTGAAGCTGCTTCATTTATTCAATAGCATACGTCAATTTCAATCCGTCACTCTCTAATTTATGCCTCTAGGGGGTTCCTATTTTACAGACTAGGAGCCTCGATCACCTAGTAATACGATTATGCATGAACAGATTAAGACATCGGCCATGAGCTGATAAGCTGTTAATATTTTAGCTAACTCATCAGTAAAATATGTTCCCCGAAACACAAAACTCACTTGTTGCCATTATCAGTGTCAACGTTGACCTCATTCTATGGATGGACTTTGTGGTGGTTGCGGATTTTTTTGAGGGTTTGAGTCAATTAGCGTAACCTCTAAAATATCTTGTTGGTCTTTTATTGCCTCGATTTCAAGCTGAATAGCCGTTGCAACATGCTTTTCATAAACCTGTTCAAGACCCAAATAGAATGCGAATGATTTTGTATGTTTATGTTGCTTGATAGGATCTTTGATAACCGCTTTGGTCCACTCATATAGTGGATAACTTTGGGTCCCATTTAGTTCAGCTTCGTTGCAATACTCTTGAAATGCATCAAAAGTACAAACAAGGGTCATGTTATGGCTAGACGCAATTTTTTTAAGTTGATCCGCAAAGATTGAGGGCTGATTTTTTCGTAAATCATCTGATAGTCTTGGCGACAATTTTAGTCTTACTTGATATAACCAATTTGACATATGGACCCTTTAATTTTACGAAGTCATACACTAATTTTTAATCGCCAGCACATAATGTTTGCCCACGCAAGATTTTATGAACTTAGTAAACCTTATTGGATTGTGCCGTATCAATGTTT
>JAVLEV010000102.1:0-7684 GCA_031920365.1 Planktomarina sp.
TTCAAACCTACGCGCTTTACCCGCATATGACGGTGCAGGAAAATATGGGATTTGGCCTGCGAATGAATGGCTACCCCAAGACCGAAATTTCTGAAAAAGTTGCCGAAGCTAGCCGTATTTTGAAGCTGGATGACTACCTAAAACGCAAGCCAGCAGCTTTGTCTGGTGGGCAGCGTCAGAGGGTTTCAATCGGCCGGGCTATTGTGCGCGGGCCGGAGGTATTCTTGTTCGATGAGCCGCTATCAAACCTCGATGCAGAGCTTCGTGTTGAAATGCGTGTTGAAATCGCGCGTTTGCATAAAGAGATTGGTGCAACCATGATCTATGTTACCCATGATCAAGTTGAAGCTATGACCTTGGCTGACAAGATTGTGGTGCTCCGGGCGGGCGTGATTGAGCAAGTCGGCGCGCCAATGGATCTCTACCGTGACCCTGACAATAAATTTGTGGCAGGTTTTATTGGTAGTCCAGCAATGAACTTTCTAGGTGGCAAAGTGAGTCGTGGTGGGATTGACGTTCCAGGTTTGGAAGCTTCTGTGAAGCTAGATGTTACCTTGCCTGCCGATGGTACAGGGGTGGAGATTGGGCTGCGGCCTGAACATCTGACCATTAATCCTCAGGGTGACACACACCAAATCGAGATGACTGAAAGTTTAGGTGGAGTATCGTATGCATATTTGATGGGTGCTTCGGGGGAAAAAATCGTAGTTGAAGAACGTGGCGATTTACGCTCACAAGAAGGTATCAGGGTAGGTTTGAAAGTGAATATTGCTGCGGCTCGCTTGTTTGATGCAGTTACAGAATCGCGCATTCGATAAGTGGTTCCCTAGGTGCTGAGTATGACTCTGATCATTCCGGTACCAGCTAGTGCGATCAAAAGTGTAAGGCAGAACGGCTTATACAAATACTCCCATTTAGGCATAAATAATAGTTTGCCCAAAACTACACCAAGCCCGGTAGGGAGGGCCATAACAAGGCCTCGCTTAATGGCAACTTGATCCATTACGCCAAAGTACCACAGCGAGACAATCGTAGTGACCGAACTCAAGAATAAAAATAACACAAGTGACGCTCGCATTTGACGCGGTTGGGCCTTCTGGGAAAGGACAAAGAGTGCCACCACCATGCCGCCGACGCCGGCCACTCCGGTTACCACACCGGCCAGCCAGCCTGAGCCATAGAGCCCCCAGTTACTGACTAAAAAAGGCATCCTTACGCGTGCCAATTGCAAGGCTGCAAGGGTGATAATTACGCCTAAGGCTAGCAGCTTTGACAACTCAGTGGCAATTGCCATTGTCAATGCTAACCCAAAGGGCATTCCCAGAGTTGAGCCAATAGCCAGCCCAACCGCAACCTTCCGGTTGGCTTCCTGCCAACCACTATGGAACATAAACAGGGAGGCTGTCATTTCCAGCCACCAGCAAATTGGGATGAGTTGAATTGGTGGGATGATCAAAGCGGCAGAAGCCATCACCAACGCAGACAGTGCAAAGCCAGAAAATCCGCGTACGATACCGGCAATTAAGCAAATAGTTGCCAGAATTGCGACTTCGCTGATCGTCAGCAAAAGCAAAGTCGGCAAGTACGTCACGGTTTGTGCATCTCACTTGCAATTAAGGCAACACCATCCGCAATTTTGCCCATGCGCAACGAGCTATAGGCTAAACGGTAATAGTTTTTAGGCGCATTTTCAGTGGTGAAAAACGGTCGCCCGGGCTCGATCAATACGCCTTTTTCTCGCAGCCGCTCCGCCACTTCTTCGGTGTCTACCTCCTCTGGAGCGCGCATCCAAAACGAACTACCACCAAATGTACCTTGGCCTGCAACTGCAAGTCCATTTTGTAAGAATGCGTCCTCCATTGCTAACCGTCGTTCGTGAAACGCTGTGCCCATTCGACGGATTAAGGCATCATAATGGCCTAGTGATAAAAAATAGGCGGCAGTGCGCTGGATGTGGCCTGGGGGGTGGCGTAAGACTGTAGAGCGTAGTGCACGGGCTTCGCGAATAAAGTGCTTTGAGCCTACCAAATAGCCAAGGCGCAAGCCGGGAAATAGAGATTTGGAAAAGCTGCCCACATAGATTACCCGACCTTCTCTATCTAAGGATTTCAGTGCTGGTGACGGTGCTTTGAGAAATGACATTTCAAATTCGTAATCATCCTCTACAATCAAAAAATCCTTCTCAGAGGCCCGCTGTAATAGCGCCTGCCTTCTTTCCAAGGGCATAGTCGTGGCTGTGGGGCATTGGTGTGAGGGGGTTGTGAATACCACATCCACATCCGCAGGAAGTGCATCCGGTGGTAAGCCGCTGGAGTCTACTTCGACTGAGGCCACTTGGCACCGCGATTGAGTGAGGATATCGCGCAACGACGGGTAGCAAGGATTTTCTAAAGCGGCTGAGCGGCGTTGGTTTAGCAATACATTTGCCGATAGCCAAAGCGCATTTTGTGCGCCCATAGTAACTAACACTTCATCAGGTTCAGCTTTGATGCCACGGCGAGGTAGGGTGTGGCGCAGGATGAACTCGATCAATTTTGGGTCATCGCGGTCAAAATAATCTGAGGTCAGGGCGTCATAATCTTTTGAACCTAAAGCCTGCAAAGCACACAGCCGCCAGTTAGAGCGATCAAATAGGGTTTCATCCGCCTGCCCATAGATAAAGGGATATTTGTATTTGCCCCAATCTTGTGGCTTTGTCAGCGACACTCCACCAGAGAATTTCTGCCCAATAGCCCGAGTCCAATCTACTTTATCTTCGCGAGGAGTGATCGCAAATTTTGGCGGCTGTGGTGCGTTTTCACTTATATAATAGCCGCTGCGGCCGCGGCTAGTAAGATAGTCATCTGCCAACAACTCCGTATAGGCTAGTGTCACGGTAATCCGGCTTACCGATAGATGCTTGGCCAGCTTGCGGCTGGACGGCATTTTCTCTCCTGGTCGGAACCGCCCGCTTAGGATAGCCTCTGCAACCAGTTGTTGGATCTGTTTTTGCAGCGTGCCCTCTGCATCTGGGGGTAAAAAGAATGTTTCTTCGGGAATCGCCATTTTGGACTGAAGCCTATGTGTCTACTGGACCTATCCTTGATTGGTTTTAGACCAGCTGTCTAGGTGGCCTTCGATTGTAAGGGTGGATTATTTAGGTTAAAAAGCGATGTGCTGGGAGTTTATTACCGTGAAAAATCAGCTGACCAAAGTAAAAAGACAGAACGGAAGCCCTGCCTTTTTACCTAATAGAGATTTTCCAGCTCTAGCCAAAGACGCGTGTCAGGGCTCGGTCGATCGCTTCTGTAATTAAGTTAATATCCTCTGCAGTACATATTAGTGCAGGCGAGAGGCACAGAGTATTATTGAAACCTGGGACGGAACGGTTAGTGGCGCCAATGATGACGCCCTGCGCCATACAATCTTTTACTACTGCCATTACTTTACTTTCTTCTGCGGGTTCACGGGTTTCACGATCTGCGACCAGTTCTGCGCCACAAAACAAGCCTTTGCCTCGAACTTGTCCGATGCACATATGCTTTTCTGCCAGTGCATTTAGGTTGCCCATCAGTTGCTCGCCGCGAGCGATGCAGTTTTCCAAAAGATTTTCATCCTCAATGATCCGCATATTCTCCAGCGCGGCAGCCGGGCCTGCTGTGCAGCCACCAAACGTAGAGATATCCCTGAAGTAACCCATTGGATCGGTTGTATCTTTAAAAAGGTTAAACACGTCTTCGGTAGTTACAGTCAAGGAAATCGCTGCATAGCCGGACGCTACGCCCTTCGCCATCGTTACAATATCGGGTTTTACATCATAATGCTGATAGCCAAACCAAGTGCCGGTGCGGCCGAGGCCGCAGACCACTTCGTCGATCATTAATAATATGTCATATTTTGTGCAGATTTCCTGCACTCGCTGCCAGTAGCCTTCTGGTGGGACAATAACGCCACCACCGGCCGTAATTGGCTCGAGTATCAAGCCACCTACGGTATCAGCGCCCTCACGCAGGATTACATCTTCGATCGCATTGGCCGCTCGCAGGCCGTATGTTTCGCCCTTGCCTAAATTATCTTGCAGTGGTTCGCGGTATTCAAGGCAATGTGGCACAGAGATAAAACCCTCTGGAAACGGGCCATATTGTGCATTTCGCTCCTGTTGACCGCCGGCGGCAAGTGTCGCAATAGTTGTTCCGTGGTAATCGCGTTCTCGGAAAAGGATTTTGTTTTTCTTGCCGCCATATTTTTTGTGGGCGATCTGGCGGATCATTTTGAAGCCTTTTTCATTAGCTTCAGACCCTGAATTTGCGAAGTACACCCGGCTCATACCTGGCATTTTATCTATTAACCGTTTGGCGAAGTTGGCTGCAGGAACCGAGCCTGCCGCGCCCGCAAAATAGTTCATCTTAACCAATTGATCGCGGACGACATTTGCTATACTTTCACGTCCATAACCCACGTTGACGGTCCAAACTCCGCCAGAGACTGCATCAAGATGCTCTTTTCCAGCCTGGTTCCAGACCCGCATTCCTTTACCTTCAACAATTATGTTGGGGTCAACTGTCTCAAATTGTTTGTGGGGTATCAGGTGATGCCATACGTGGGCTTTGTCGTTGGCGACAACTTCAGTTAAGTCATTTTGTAGATTGCCGTCCATTTTACACACTCCTTTGAGGTACGATTTGGTATCAGATTCTTTATTAAAAATTCAACTATTATGAGCGCAGAAACTCTTAATTGAAAATAGGGCCAGATTATAACGCTATATATAGCCAAATTATTTTATTACTTGCTGCGATGGGCCGTTCTTTGCAAGATATAAAAACGCAAAATTCGACGTAAGAGCGTTTGACCTTTTAGTCAAAAGGTTCAGAAAAAGAGGAAACCTTTTTAGAAGCGTATAAAACACATTTTAGTTACTTGCACAGTATGCAGGCAAGTTTTTGTTTGTTATGAGAAATTGTATTGTTGTAAAAATTCACAACGTTCTACTCTAAGAACTTTGAATTTTTACTGGCTGTTTTGGAATTTTTATGTTTCCCTAACATGCCGAATGTTGCAGAAGACTAGGCCCAACTTGACTGGGATTCGGACAAACGTAGAATTATAAAATGACTGGGCATAAAGCTTCAGTGAAACTGGGAGAAAAAAAATGAAATTAAAAACTGCATTGATGAGTGCCGTTGCTGGGGCAACCATGTTGTCCGGTGCTGCGGCTTTTGCTGGTGGCCATGGCGAACTAAATGTTGCTTATTTTCTTGAGTGGCCAATGCCGTTCCAGGCTGCAAAAGTTTCTGGTGCCTATGACGAAGCCCTAGGCATGAAGGTAAACTGGGTGTCCTTCGATACAGGTACAGCTATGTCTGCGGCGATGGCCTCAGGTGATATCGACATTTCAGTATCTCAAGGTGTACCGCCGTTTGTGGTTGCAACATCCGCTGGCCAAGATCTTCAGATTGTTGACGTAGCTGTTTCTTATGCTGACAACGATAACTGTGTTGTTGCTGCTGGCCTTGAAATTGACAAAGATTCTGCTGGTGAATTGGCTGGCAAAAAAGTTGCGGTACCATTAGGCACTGCAGCGCATTACGGTTTCTTAAAGCAAATGGGTCACTTTGGTGTGTCCTTGGACAGCTTGACTGTAGTTGACATGGCACCTGCTGAAGGCCAAGCGGCTTTGGCACAGGGCGCTGTTGATATGGCTTGTGGTTGGGGCGGCGCGCTGCGTCGTATGAAAGAATCTGGCAACGTATTGTTGACAGGCGCTGAAAAAACCGAACTTGGCATTTTGGTATTTGATGTAACAACGGCGCCATCTGGCTATGTTGCTGAAAACGCCGATGTTGTGGCTAAATTTTTGGCTGTAACTGCTGATGCCAACGCGGCATGGAACGCGACGCAGCCAGATTTTATGCTGAACATGATTGCACAAGATGCGGGTATGTCTCCGGCTGATGCAGCCTCATCACTATCGACCTTTGTATTTCCTGATGTTGACGCACAATTGTCCGGCGGTTGGCTGGGCGGTGCAGCTCAAACATTCATGAAAGGCGTTGCGGATGTATTCGTGGCTGCCGGTTCTATCGATAGTGCAAACGGCAGCTATGCTGATAACGTAAATGTTGGTCCTTTGACTTCTGCCAAAGGCATGTAATCAAGATTACAGGGCAGGCAGCTTTTTGAGCTGCCTGCCTTTTTTTTGACCTGCGCCCAATATGCGCGAAAGTGCGACCAGCAATAAATAAACGGTCAGTAAAGTCTGGCCAGACGGGAGCTCCAGGTGTCAGGCCTACTAATAGATAATATTTCAATGCGCTTTGATTTGCCTAATGGCGGATCCGTACAAGCGCTTAAAAACGTAACTTTAGATATAAAATCTGGTGAATTATTAAGTGTCCTTGGCCCATCCGGTTGTGGTAAAACAACATTACTAAATATTGTTGCAGGATTTTTAGCGCCTACGAGTGGCGATATCATTATGAATGAGAAAGCAGTCAAAGGCCCCGGCCCAGAGCGTGGCATGGTATTTCAACAAGGTGCATTATTTGAATGGATGACCGTACGTGAAAACGTATCTTTTGGCCCAGACATGAAGAAAATGCCACGAGCTGAGAGTCGCCAAATCGTGGACCGCCTGTTGGAAGTTGTAGGCCTACAAGATTTCAAAGAAAAAGCAGTTTATGAGTTGTCTGGTGGGATGCAGCAGCGTGTGGCTCTGGCCCGTTGCTTGGCAAACGAACCAGACGTAATTTTGATGGACGAGCCTTTAGGCGCTCTCGACGCATTGACCCGTGAAAAAATGCAATCTTTGGTCCTCGACCTCTGGAAAGAGACAGGCAAAACAATCATCTTGATAACTCATTCGGTTGAAGAAGCCTTACTTTTAGGCGAGCGGTTGTTAGTGATGGCGCCGCGACCAGGGCGCATTCATAAAGAGTATCGATTGCCTTTTGCTGAAATGGGTGTGGGTGCGGATTTGCGCGAGGTTAAAAAACATCCAGATTATGCTAAGACGCGAGAAGAGATACTGTCGATGATCTGGGAAATGGAAGAAGAAATTATGGGTCGTACGGAGGAAAGCGCATGACCGGTATTATTCTCCTGTCAGTATATATCGCGATTTTTGCGGTCAGTATGGTTGCTGTTGCCTGGGCCACTAAACGGTTTTTTACCCGGGCTGATTACACGTCTCTTAAGACTGTTACCTTTGGTGATGAAAGTGCTGTCAGGCCCAACCGTGCTGCCTCGGTGATCTCTGTTCTGGCGATCTTTGCTCTTTGGGCCGCTTTCACAAACACATCTCTGCCTGTGATTAAAGCAAAAGGTCCTTTTGATGGACCCGTTGAGTTTACATATACAGCAACCCTACCCGACGGTAGTTCTGACGACGCCACGGTGTTGATATTAGTATACCCTGAAGATATTCAGCTGACAAACGGCCCTAATGGAAAACCAGGTGAAATTCCAGCGAAGCGTTTTATCGAGTTGGGAGATGGATTTGCGAAGAACGATACTCTGGTGATTCCACGCTATGGATCCAAGCTTGTCTCTGTTTTTGCAAATGACGAATTCAAGAAATCAGACGGTGTTACCGTTACACATCTAAATGGGCAAGCGGTTGCACCGGGAGAAGAAATTGCGTTGAATGAAGGTCGCTTGGCGCTCACCGACAAAGGCACCCCTTTCTTTGAACCGGCAACTGGGT
>JAVLEV010000103.1:0-7672 GCA_031920365.1 Planktomarina sp.
CGTTTACACCAGTTGTCGGTGAAACACTTGAAACCGCATATGCAGCGGCGCAGGATCTAGCCAAACTAATCCTCGGGACCGATCCCCTGGATATTGAGGGTCGTGTGCAGCAGATGTGTGCATTTCTGCCTCGCAACCCGACAATCCGGTCTGCGTTTGATATGGCTTTGTATGACATCGCGGCAAAAACAGCAAAGATGCCGTTATACCAGTTCCTCAGTGGAAAAAAGCGCGAGGTGACGACGGATAATACGGTTGGGATCGACGACCCAAGTGTAATGGTGAGCCATGCTCTGGAGCACAAGGCACGCGGTTTTCCAGCCGTCAAAATCAAACTTGGTACGGACTATGAAACTGATATTGAAAGGGTGAAGTCCATTCGTCAGGCGCTGGGGCCGGACACTTTGATCAGAGTGGATGCCAATCAAGGATGGGACCGTATTTCAGCCCAAAAAGCCTTGGTGGGAATAGAACCATATGACATTCAGTATTGCGAACAGCCGGTGCGCGATTGGGACATTGAAGGGTTAGCAATGATCAGTCGCTCGACGACAATTCCAATCATGGCCGATGAGGCATTGTTTGATGCCCATGATGCTGTGAAACTGGTCACACATCAGGCCTGCAAATACTTTAATATCAAGCTGGCGAAATCGTCAGGCATATTGGTAGCCTTGCAAATCAATGCCATCGCTGAGGCGGCGGGGATAAATTGCATGGTCGGCTGCATGACTGAAACACGTTTGGGATTAACTGCAGCAGCGCATCTTGTTTCCGCGCGCCGCAACATCATATTTTCTGACCTTGATGGCGCTGACATGCTGCGTGATGATCCTGTTTCGGGGGGAATGGTGTATGGTCCCAAAGGCCAAATAAGCTTGCCAGACGTACCTGGGATCGGTGCGGAAATTAGTCAGGAATATCTGAATTCTTTGGAAAAAATCGAATTTTCCACTCGCCATAACCTGAGGTCATAACAAATGGAAACGCCTTATCGTATGGAATCTCCTCTTGGGGCGACCGTGGTTATCAACGGACGGCCAACCGATTATTTTATGGGCACAAGCTATTACACGCTACACGGCAATGACGATGTGATCGCCGCATCGCGCCGTGCCGGGGATCAGTTCGGTCTGGGGCCTGCAACCGGAATTTCGATTGATATTTACGATGATGTGGAAAAGGCGTCGTGCGATTTTTTTGGCACTGAATCAGCTACCTATATGGCCTCCGGGTATCTGAGTGTGTCGGTTCTGCTAGATGCCCTTCGTGATGATTTTGATCTGATATTTGTCGACACCAAGTCGCATTATTGTATTTTCGATGCGTTGCGGTCTCACAAAAAACCCATTTTCGAATTTGAACACCTCAACAGTGTTGATCTGGCCAGATTACTTGATAAACACGTTGGGAAAGGCCACCGGCCGTTGATCCTTACGGATGGTGTTTTCCCGTCAACCGGGGCTTTAGCCCCGTTGGACGAGTATGCCAAGGTTATGCAAAGCTACGACACTGCGATCCTGTGTATCGACGATGCCCATGGCGTTGGTGTTCTTGGTCCGAATGGTCGCGGATCGTTTGACCATTTTGGGCTTCAGGGAGCGCAATATTGTCTAGCAGGCACTCTCAGCAAAGCATTTGGCGGATATGGAGGGCTAATCCCCGGGTCGTCGGAAATTGCGGAAAAAATTGCACGAAACTCAAATTTGATGGTGGGCGCTTCTCGCCCTCCGATCCCCGCTGCTGCTGCTGCATGTGCGGGGTTAAAATTATTAAGTAATCCAAAAATACGGGAAAAACTGCAGGGAAACGTCGCTCACCTTCAAAAGGGCCTGTTAAAAATCGGTCTGGAAATTAAATCTTCGCCGGTTCCGATCCTGAATATTAGTGGGCCGTCTGATTTGGCCGAAGTCAGCCGACAGTTGGCATCGCGGGGAATTTTGGTACGGCACGTACCAGCGGGAGGATATTCAGATGCTCCGGGCTGCGAAACTTTGCGTATCGCTGTGTTTTCCACGCATTCGCGTGAGCAACTGGAAAACCTGATCAACACGTTGGGTGAATTATTATGAAAAAGGCAATCAATAAATTCGTTTGCGTGGGGACATCCGTGTGACCGATACCGAATATGATCTGAAAGCACATTACGATAAGCAAGAATACATGGTTCCGATGCGTGACGGAATCCATTTGTGTACAGCGGTTTACACGCCGAAAGACAGCACATTCGAATATCCATTTTTGTTTTTGAGAACACCCTATTCAATCAAGCACTATGGCGAAGAATACCCCGAGTTTTCGAAAATGGCCCCTTCTTTCGAGTTTGTAAAACAGGGGTACATTTTCGTTTTTCAGGACATTCGGGGGACCTACAAATCAGAGGGCAAATTTGTTGTTCAACGACCGATCCGCAATGACAAGTTTGATACCTTTGCGATTGACGAAAGCACTGACAACTTTGATACGATTGACTGGTTGTTGGACAATATCAGTGGCCACAATGGTAGGGTTGGACAGTGGGGCATCTCTTATAGCGGTTGGACAACTGTGATGGGTATGATTGATCCACATCCGGCCCTCGCAGCATCGTCTCCGCAAGCGTCACCCTCTGATATGTTTATCGGCGACGACTGGCACCACAATGGAGCCTTTCGCTTGATGTACACATTTTCGTGGATGGCAAGTACAGCGCAAGATCGGAGCGTCACAACAACAAAAGCGGTTCAGGCTTTCGATTATGGCACCCCTTGGGGGTATGAATTTTTCTTGAACGCTGGACGAACTGACCAACTGAATGAAAAATATTTTGATGGCAAAATTTCAAGTTGGAGCGATTTTGTCGAACATCCTGACTATGATGATTTCTGGCAAAGACAAGTTGCGCTGCGGCATCTGGAAAATATAACCCATCCGATTTTGAATGTCGCCGCATGGTTTGATTCAGAAGATTTTTACGGGCCACTTTCGATTTTTCAGACAATAGAAAGAACGACGCCTGACAATCAGAGTTCTATTGTAATCGGTCCTTGGTCGCATGGGGGCTGGGCAAGTACTGATGGGGCCTCACTAGGTGATATTAAATTTGGATCCAAGACGTCACTTTTCTATCAGGATAATTTTGTATTCCCGTTTTTTGAGTATTATTTGAAAGGCAAAGGAAACTGGAACCCTGCAAAAGCCACGGCGTTTGAAACTGGAAATAACGTTTGGCGCAATTTCGATCAATGGCCACCAAAAGATCTGGAAATGAAAAACCTGTTCTTTCATAAAAACGGCCTCTTATCTTTTGATATTCCGGATGAGAATTCAAAAATTGAATTTGACGACTATATAGATAACCCCAACAACCCTGTTCCGTTTTCCACAAGTATAGTTAATAAAGCCGGTGATATTTGGATGGTCGAAGACCAAAGATTAGCGTCGATACGACCCGATGTGCTTACCTTTCAGAGCAATATTTTGGAGCAAGACATCACTATCGCGGGACCAATTCTGGCGAGTTTGTTTGTTTCAGCCTCGGGGACTGACGCGGATTACTTTGTAAAGTTGATTGATGTGCTTCCCACCAGCAATGACGGGCCCGAAACTGTCGAAAGCAACGAAATCGATGCAACTCAGGTGGAAATGGCCGGTTATCAGATGCTTTTAGGTGTGGAAGTCATGCGTGCAAAATATCGCAACAGCATGAGCCACCCCGAACCGCTGATCCCTGGAAAAATCACCCCTATTACATTCAACATCTGGGACAAACTGCACACATTCAAGCGTGGTCACCGGATCATGGTTCAGGTTCATAGCAGTTGGTTTCCGGCCTATGACAGAAACCCGCATCGATTCATGAACATTTATCAGGCGGAGGGGCCAGATTACCTGACCTGCAAACACAAAATTTTTCGTTCTTCTGAATTCCCATCGCATATCAAGTTGCCGGTTCTTGGCGCCGCATCATCAACCAGATGATTGGACGCTAATAATTCAAGGGGTGCCCTCCACACTCCAACGCCCGCCAAATCAAAAAAAGGAATTCCAGTTATGGATCAAAGTCTAATAGAATTAAGGACGCCATACCTGATATTTTTGGGGGATACGACGGAACTCGGATTAGCCAAAACTGGTACTGGCGTATTCCATTGGCGCCGAGATATTTGCGTTGGCCAACTGCGATTGGAAGGATGCGAGGTCGATCTTGGGATTGAAGATATGACGCCCCAACACGCCGTTCAAAATCATGGTGCGGGTACACTATTGATTGGCGTCGCAAATATTGGTGGATTTCTGCCATCTCACTGGATTGATACTCTTTGTGCGGCTTTAGAGGCGGGTTTGGACATCGCGTCTGGGCTTCATGCAAAGCTGGCAGACGTAGAAATTCTTGCAAAGACTGCCGATAGACACGGGTGTAAAATATTTGATGTACGCCATCCCACGCAGAGTTTTCCAGTTGGAAATGGGGCCAAAAGATCAGGTAAGAGGTTGCTGACGGTTGGTACAGATTGTGCGGTCGGAAAAATGTACACGACGTTGGCAATCGCAAACGACATGAAAGCGCGGGGAATTGATGTTGATTTTCGCGCGACTGGACAGACTGGGATATTTATCGCTGGCACTGGCGTCAGTGTTGACGCAGTTCTGGCTGATTTCATTTCCGGCGCGGCAGAAACTATTTGCCCTGCTAATAACGACGAACATTGGGACATTATAGAGGGTCAGGGATCACTGTTTCACCCTGGATACGCCGGTGTTTCGTTAGGGCTTTTACACGGCAGTCAGCCAGATGCGCTGGTTGTGTGTCATGAAGCAAGCCGTAGCCAAATAGCTTTTATGGATGGGTATAAATTACCGGATATCGAGGCTGTTATTAAACAGAATGTTCAGTCTGCCCGGCTTACTAACCCACACGCTCAAGTATTTGGTATTTCGGTAAATACATCAAAACTAGAAGCAAATGAGGTGCAGGGATATTTGGACGCGCTTTCCCAAAAATTGGCCTTGCCAGCCTGCGATCCGGTAAGGACTGGTGTCGCCGTAATTGTCGATAACATTTTGAAATACAGCACTAACGCTTAGATGTAAGGAGGCTATAACGAAGGTTATTATTATGTTTGCCGTGAATTCGAACAAAAAATTCCTAGCTCAATGTACGAAAACAATAAGCCAAGGTACTGTCGATAATTTTGGTATTTAGCTTTCTCAAACTACTCTTTTCTTAGCTCGTTAAAAAGCCTAAGCTGACTAATACAAGCTTTTCTATGAAATTTTACTGCTTAAGCCAAATTTTTTGGGCAGCTGTATCCCAACCGAGTGTCATCTTGTCTCCAACTTTTAAAACTGGCCGCTTCATAAGAGTCGGTTGGGCTAGCAATTGGGCGTCAGCTTCAGATTCGCGTAACCACATTGATAACCCACGATAGGTGGTCGATTTTTGGTTTACGAGGGCAGATCCAAATTCAGTTAGAAATTTGGCCCATTCTGTTTCAGAAAGTGGATCCGCTCGTATATCTCGAAAGGTGATTTCATAGCCTGCGTCTTTAAGTGCCTTTTGAGCTTTTTTACATGTATCACAGGTTGGTATCCCATAAAGTATCATATCGTGACCCCTTAGTTAGAAGTATTATGGGGTACGTACCCAATACCCATTATTATCTTTAATCCCTTACTAGGTAGTGTCTACCTTGGTGAGCCTGTGCATGTCTATATGCCCTCCAAGAGAATACGATTATATTGGAGGCTTGGCTTAAGTAGTGGGCGTGGAAGTTTTAACTGTGACGTTACTAAAAAGAAATGCCCATTTCCGCTAAGTCATTTAATAAAGCCTCCTTAAATTTAGGGTTCTCATCAAGTATGTCAGGATATCGTTTGGCCCAACTTATATTTATTGGATCAGTCATTTTAGAGTGCCGCGAGATGTAATCTTGTGCCAATTCGGGGTCACTTTCCTTTTTTGCTATGTAGGCCAGCATAATCACCCACATTTCATTGAGGCCATCTTCCGAATAATTATTTTTTAGCTGAGACTGGATATAGCTTTTTGCTTCGCTAAAATTACTTCTATTTTTCTCAAACTCATTCATCAAAAATGTCCAGGCGTAAGCTTTCTTAAACCACAGCCTAAAGTGCGGTGCTTTTTCTAAAATGTTCCTAAATATACTTAAAGATTGATCATAATCTCCACAATTTCTTGCCAAATTTGCAGTATTAGCCATATTCGATGGATCCTGTGAGGTTTGAACCATTTTCTCTAGTCTACCACACGCTTTCTCTAACTCGTTTAAATAGCCACGTTCTATCATTGAAGCTAAATCTAAAGCATAGGGAGAATTGGGGTCGGAATCCAAAGTTTTAAGAGTTAGTTTATAAGCGCTAGCAACATCAGTTGCAGTGTCGTCTGAAACTCCAAACCAAATTTTCCCCATCAAAAGCCAAGCTTCATCCAAATCAAGATAAGGGTTTTTTGGTTCAAGCTTTCTATTAATCTCTAAGATCTGCTCGTACTCGTACAGGCCTTCAGGCGAATGCTTTTCATAAGCGACCCGAGCTTTTAATCTATTCAGGTGAACCTGAGGAGTAAACTGCTGCTTTACACGATTATTAGCTACCCCTAAAGACATTACTCCTGGAATAATATTCGTCAAAACAGCATCACTTATTTTATCTTGGACCTCAAAAATATCATTATCCTTAAAGTCGAGAGTTTCTGACCAAATAGTTGTCCGCTTTTTAAGATTTTGTAAGCTTAAGTTAACTCTTATCTTTGATCCTAAAGTTTGAATTGATCCTTTAAGTACAAACTGCACTCCAAAGTTTTCTAAGAGTTTAGAGTTAGAAAACTCCTTTCTTTGGAAGTATTCTGCAGAAGTTTCGTCAAAAATATAAAGCTCGTTATATTTTTTTAAAGCAGTAGATACTTGGTCACTTATACCATCTGCGATTATTTTGTCGTCTTCGTTCCCAGATTTATTTTCGAAAGGTATTACCAGTAATGATGTTCTGTCACTATTTTGATTGGTCTCAGCTATCTCTGGCCTGAAGCTCAAAAAGAGAAACGTAATTAGCCCAGCTAAAACTAAAATAGAAGCGGCTAAAATAGGTACATTTTTTGATCGAGGTTTTATCATCCGTTTTTGCGACTGATTTAAAAGAAGGTCAAAAGCATGGAACTGATTCTGCTTAACCTTCTGAGTCCCCAGGTCATTAAATTTGTGTTTTGTTTTACCTTTGACATAATCATAAATAACTTTTGAAACTGTAATACCACTCGCCTGAGCGAGGGCTTCTAACCTTGCAGCAACGTTTACACCGTCACCCAGAAGATTACCTTTTTCCTTAACAACATCACCGGAATTAATCCCAATTCGAAACTCTAGTTTTACTGAGGTACTATCATAGGAATTCCGTTCTTTAATGGCATTTTGAAATTCAACTGCACATTCTACGGCAGACACTGCACTTGGAAATTCTGCTAGGAATGAATCTCCACCTGTATTAAAAAGCCTACCATCATTTTGATCAAATAGATCTTTTAGTATTTTCTCGCAGTCTCGAAGATTATGAATAGTTTCACTTTCATCGGCTTCCATATGCTTACTATAACCAACAATATCAGTTGCAAAAATAACTGCAATTTTCCGATCAATTTTTTCTTTAGCCATGCTCACCCACAAAATTTTATTAG
>JAVLEV010000104.1:0-7527 GCA_031920365.1 Planktomarina sp.
ACTGTGCAGCTACTAAAGGATCCTTACCACATAGGACTAGAGCGCCAACCGCCCGGTACAACAGCCCAGTATCCAAATGCGCCATGTCAAAATAAGCAGCAACAGCTTTGCTTATCGTACCTTTGCCGGCTGCTGCAGGACCGTCAATGGCTACCGTGAAACCCATTTAGACCTCTTATCAGCTATAAAATTAAATTGAGCGTGCAGGATCATTGGCCTTTGCCTGAGGCAGAGATCATCGTCGAACAGAAAGTAATCTTTCTTGTTATCGAAAAAAACATACCAAACAAAACGGATAGCAATGTCCCCGTGAAATAAACATTCGAGAATAGTAAAGCAATCACTAGGTACAATGGGCCAAGTGTCGTGTAATATAGCAGACTAGAAAGACAACTGCCGGTCTTCAACTCGTTCACGCTTCTGTCCAAGAAATACGAGCGCCCAAATCGGTCATCAAGGATTCGAATTTAGGAAAGGACGTAGCCACGGGACCACCATCAT
The DNA here is from genome assembly GCA_031920365.1 of Planktomarina sp. GTDB lineage: Bacteria > Pseudomonadota > Alphaproteobacteria > Rhodobacterales > Rhodobacteraceae > Planktomarina. The sequence goes on from JAVLEV010000104.1 coordinate 502, forward strand.
CAATGGACATACCATTTTTAGCACCCATGCCTAAAATCAGAAATGACATGGCGATCCGGTGATCGAGATGCGTGGCCACAACGGCACCACCCGGGACACAGCCTTCCAGCCCATGTACATGCCACCAATCTGGCCCTTCTTCAACAATTACACCTGCTGCGCGCAGGCCGGCTGCCATTGCCTCGATACGGTCACTTTCTTTAACGCGAAGCTCTTTAACCCCGTGCATCCGAGTAACTCCGCGCGCAAAACTCGCAACAACAGAGAGGATTGGATATTCGTCAATCATTGAGGCTGCCCGCTCCGGCGGGACTGCAATACCTTGCATATTGGGGGAATATTTAGCACGTAGATCGGCAACTGGTTCCCCTCCCTCCTTGCGCTCATTTTCGAATGTTAAATCCGCGCCCATGTCTTGCAAAGTATAAAACAGGCCTGCACGGGTCGGATTCAACCCGATATTCGGTACCAGGACATCGGAGCCTTCAACGATCAGCGCCGCACAAACAGGAAAGGCAGCCGACGAGGGATCGCGCGGCACAATGATATTCTGTGGCTGTAGTTCGGGTTGGCCTGTCAGGGTAATCACGCGGCCCTCATCCGTGTCTTCAACTGTCAATTCCGCACCAAAACCTACCAGCATTCGCTCCGTATGATCGCGCGTTTTCTCTTTTTCGATCACCACTGTTTGGCCCGGCGCATTTAAACCCGCCAGCAAGATAGCGGATTTTACCTGCGCTGAGGGCATCGGCACTTTATATCGCACTGGAACCGCCTCTGGCGCACCAATAATTGTAAGTGGCAAACGTCCTTCAGAGCGGCCATAGGATTGGGCACCAAACAACGCTAGGGGATCAGTAATTCGTCCCATCGGGCGCTTGTTCAAACTGCTATCGCCACTAAATGTCACTGTAATCGGGGAGGTAGCCATTGCCCCCATAATCAAACGTACGCCAGTGCCAGAATTGCCACAATCGATCACCTGGTCGGGCTCTCCAAATCCGCCTACACCCACGCCATGTACAGACCAAAACCCACCGCCATGGTTGATCACATCAGCGCCAAAGGCTTGCATGGCCTTACCAGTGTCAAGAACGTCATCACCCTCAAGCAAGCCTTGAATGCGGGTTTCTCCCACAGACAAGGCGCCCAGAATAAGCGATCTGTGTGAAATGGATTTATCCCCAGGCACATCTGCCTGACCCATTAACGCACCAGATTTATGTGAAGTCATTGGAATTACTGCACCATGGCCTGACATATACGTCCCCTCACTATTTGGTTGAGTGATAGCGGCCAAGCCAACAGAGGTCCACACCTCAGACTACAACACCCTATGTTTTTCGAAATGTCATATAGTGCGGAGTGCGTTCTTCGCGCACAGCTTTTAACTCATAGCGTGTTGAGATCCAATCGCCCCAAGGCGCGCGCCAGTCTTCTGGCCCTTCAGCAAGCCAATCAAACCCTGCCTTTGGCACTTCTTGCAGAGTTTGCCGCACATAGTCTTCAATATCTGTGGCCACGCGAAACTCCGCGCCAAGCTTCAGGCATTTACTCAACGGAATCAAATGTTCTGGCGTCACAAAACGGCGGCGATGATGGCGTATTTTAGGCCAAGGGTCTGGGTAAAGTAAAAACGCTTTACAAACACTTTCGTCCGGCAAAACATCCATTAAATTGCGCGCATCACCCATATGTAACTTAATATTGGTCACACCCGCCTTACGCATCTTACCTAAAAGCATCGCCACACCGTTTACATAGGGCTCAACCCCCAAAAACTGCACATCAGGATTGTGTAGCGCCTGATGGACCAAATGCTCACCACCGCCAAAACCAACCTCTAGCCAAAGTGGCCGGCCACCAGTCAGCGTATCGATGTCCAAAAGATCCCGTTCTGGATTTTCCAATCTGGTAACTCCCAGAACAGACAACCTTGGCAAATCTTCATCCAAATAACGATACTGAGCTGCGTTCAGGGTTTTACCCTTGATACGACCATAAAAATTTCGGTGATCCATTGCTATCTCTCAGAAAAAGGGACCGTTAAAGCAAACCCTACTTTATGGTTCATCAAAGCGAGCGAAAGCAATTCTGTCACTAAATGATTTTTTTCAGCGCTTCAATCAGATCAGTTTTTTCCCAACTAAAGCCACCATCAGCCTCGGGAGCTCGGCCAAAGTGGCCATAAGATGAAGTGCGTTCGTAGATAGGGCGATTCATACCCAAACGTTCACGAATGCCACGCGGGGTGAGATCCATACATTGGGCTACAGCACGTTCAATCTCTTCGTCAGGAACTTGGCCCGTACCGTGTGTATCAACGTAGATCGACAAAGGCTTAGAAACCCCAATAGCGTAAGACAATTGCAAGGTGCAACGATCAGCCATACCAGCAGCCACAACGTTTTTGGCAAGATAGCGCGCAGCATACGCCGCAGAGCGGTCAACCTTGGTCGGATCTTTACCAGAAAACGCGCCACCACCATGGGGCGCCGCACCACCGTACGTATCAACAATAATCTTTCGACCGGTTAGGCCCGCATCGCCATCCGGCCCACCAATCACGAACGTACCTGTGGGGTTAATCCACCATTCTGTCTTGGCCGTAATCCATTCTGCAGGAATAACCTCACGAATATAGGGCTCAACAATGTCCCTGATATATGCACTGTCTTGATCTTCCGAGCTGTGTTGGGTGGACAGAACAATCGATGTGACCTCAACAGGCTTACCGTCAACGTAACGCAAAGAAAGTTGCGATTTGGCGTCAGGGCCAAGATCCCGTTCCGTGCCATTTTTCCGAACCTCCGCTAAACGCCGCAGGATTGCATGCGCATATTGAATAGGAGCTGGCATTAACTCTGGAGTCTCAGTAGTGGCATAACCAAACATAATACCTTGATCACCAGCGCCTTCGTCCTTGTCGGATCCAGCATCCACACCTTGCGCGATATGCGCTGACTGCTCATGCAGCAAGTTAGTGACCTCAACCGTGTTCCAGTGAAATTTATCCTGTTCATAGCCAATATCTTTAATGCAATCACGAACAATTTTATCAATTTTACCCATATATTGTGATAATTTAGCTTGGTCCGTGAGGCCAACCTCACCACCGATGATAACTCTGTTGGTTGTTGCAAATGTTTCCGCTGCAACCCTCGCTTCGGGCTCCTCAGTCAAAAAAGCGTCCAAAACAGCGTCTGATATGCGGTCGCAGAGCTTGTCAGGGTGACCCTCAGAAACGGACTCAGAAGTAAAAATAAAATTTGATCTTGTCATTTGAAGAGCTCCGGTGAAATTAGATCTACGTCAGGAAGCCGTTGTAGATAGTCTGAACTAGAAGGCATTCAAACTGACGTCAATCTAAATTCCTTGTAGGGTTTGAAAAAAGAAGCCATTATCAAAAACAGGCTCATTAATACCGTTAACAACCAAGGGAATCTGCTATAAAAAGTTGGTAACAAGCTTGCTGGAATGGCTAGATCAATAAAACCTACATCATCACCCTGCAAACTGGTGCCATAAGCGCCTTTTCCATCTATAACAGTGCTCACGCCGCGGTTGGCCACACGCACCATGGGCAAACCCAGCTCAATAGCGCGGGCGCGCGCTTGAGCAAAATGCTGCGCAGGACCCTGGCCTTCGCCAAACCATGCATCATTTGTAATAAGGACCAGAAGCTCTGGTCGAATATCAGTGGCGCCAACAAATTGAGGAAAAATGCCCTCGTAACAAATTAAAGGCTGGATGTTGCCAATACCCGGGATGTGCAAAGTGGAAGGGCCGTTTCCAGCAGAAAACGCATCGCGTTGTACTCCAAAAAAAGCAGCCAACTTTGCAAAAGGCAGATATTCCCCAAAAGGTACCAAGCGGCTTTTGTGATATTCAGCCTCCAGATCACCATTTGGAGAAATAATACCAAAGGTGTTAAAATATTGATGATCAGCAAAGTTATTTTGATATCCAACAATGACATAAGCACCTTGGGCAACCTCTGCAATTTCACCTTGCACCAATGAAATCGGTAAGTAGACTGATGTTTCAGGCCAGACGATCAAATTAACATCACCATCCGTATCCATCAGCGCAACATGGCGTTGATAAATACTTTTCATGCGATCTGGATCCCATTTTTCAGTTTGTACTACGTTAGGATGAATGAGGCGGACAACCGCTGCACCATTTACTGGCCCCAGTGTCTCAATATTTGGGGCAAATTGCAGAATTAATGCTAATCCTATAAGACCCAACCTATATGGGAACCAGGCGTTGACTAAGCAATATGCCATCGCAATTGTTAGCAATGTCATACCGTGCGGCCCTATTAAAGCGGCTAACTGATATAGAGGCGTATCAATCCAAACATAGCCGATCAATGCCCAGGGAAAGCCAGTAAATAGGTAGGTCCTTGCCACTTCTGCCGCAAACAGCGCTACACAAATCAGGAGTGGCTTACCGACCTTCATAATAGCAAAAGCACACCCCCAAAATATCGCCAAACCGGCGGCCATAGCAACAAGAGCAAAGGGAGCCATCCAACCTGTCGCATGCCAATCTACCAAAAACGGTTGCATTACCCAAGCCAACGCAACAGTAAAATATCCACCACCCAATATCCAACCATGTGCAAAGTGGGAGTGTGATGAGGGCCAACTTGCAGTCCACATACCAATGCCAAGCCCTAAAAGCATAAATACTGGAGCGTCAAAGGGAGCTTGGCCCAATCCGGCTAGTCCACCTGACAAAAAAATCACCATTAGGCGCATCCAACGTGGTGCTTTATCCCAAAAATTAATTAGTTTCGTCGTGTCGAACATGAGCCCTGAGCCTTTTGACACGTCTGGGGTCAGCATCTATGATTTCAAATTCAACACCGGCTGGATGGTTGATCACCTCTCCACGTGCAGGCACACGTCCGAGTAACATAAAAACTAAGCCACCAAGTGTGTCTACCTCTTCAGGGTCCACCTCTGCCACATCTGAAAGGTCACGGCCAATCTCTTGCTGAAATTCATCCAAAGGCGTTTTGGCTTGCGCCAAATAGCATCCAGGTTTTTCAATGACCCAAAAGGCCCCCTCATCTGGATCATGCTCATCTTCAATTTCACCAATGACCTGTTCTATCAAATCCTCGATAGTTACTAACCCATCCGTACCGCCATATTCATCAACTACCAGAGCCATATGTATTCGGTCCGCTTGCATCTTTGCCAGCAGTACGCCGATAGGCATCGAGGGTGGAACAAAAAGCAACGGCCGAAGCATCGTTTTTAGGGCCAAACGGCCACCTGAGCCGTTGAAGCCATGCTTTAAGGCGATGTCTTTCAAATGAACGAAGCCTGAGGGCGTATCTAAAGTACCGTTATAAACAGGCAACCTTGTCAATCCACTGTCACGGAACACATTTACAAGATCTTCTTTTGTGATTGTCACAGGTACAGATTTAATATCTGCCTTAGGCACCATCACATCTTCCACACGCAATTGACGGAGGTTCCAGATACCAGGGCTAGTATTTCCGCCCTGAATCCCAGAAAAACCCGTATTTTTTAAGTCAGGCACGTGTCCCAGAAAAGCCCATTTTAGCCTTTCCCAAAATCCCAGTGTGCGTAAATCCATACTTGGCGGGTCATCACTGGCATCCGAGCCGCCAATTTGATTATCTATATGTGGCATAGTACCATTCAATAATTTCAATTATGTACCTTGTATGGATTACTAATACCAAGTTTGGCAAGTACATCGACCTCTATTTTCTCCATCAATTCTGCATCAGTGTTTTCTACGTGATCATAACCAATGAGATGCAAGGTAGCATGTATAAGCAGATGTGTAACATGATCCATAATTGAAAGATTGGCAGTGTAAGCTTCGCTAATGCAGCTCTCAAAAGCCATCGCAATGTCGCCCAATTCTGCCTCTACGGGCAATAGTGGTGCGCGTCCTGCTATTCTTGTAGCTAACTCAGCAGAAGGCCATGACAAAACATTCGTGGGCTGAGGTTTGCCTCTGAATTTTTTGTTGAGCTCTGCAATTGTTAAATCACTGCAGGCCATCACAACGGCACTGGCCATATCGGGAAATATCAGGTGATCTGACAGGACAAATGCCGATCTTGCACCAACCTCAGAAAGTTGGTCAATATCCCAACGCGGGTCTTTAACTACAAACTCAAACTCGAGACTCATGGGTTATCCATTTCATAGGCGTCAATAATGGCTGCAACCAGAGGATGTCTAACTACATCTTTGGAGGTGAAGTAATTAAAACTAATCTTAGGAATAGCTCCAAGCAGCCGTTCAGCGTCCGCTAAACCAGATTGAGCCCCACGTGGTAAATCGATCTGAGTGCGGTCCCCAGTAATCACCATACGGCTGCCTTCACCCAACCGAGTCAAAAACATCTTCATCTGCATTGATGTGGCGTTTTGCGCTTCATCCAGCACCACAAATGCATTCGCCAAAGTGCGCCCGCGCATAAACGCCAACGGGGCAATCTCAATAGCTTTATCTTCCATGAGCTTAGCCATTTGTTTGGCGGGCAAGAAGTCGTTTAAAGCATCGTAGAGTGGCTGCATGTACGGATCAACTTTTTCCTTCATGTCGCCAGGCAAAAAACCTAAACGCTCGCCTGCCTCGACTGCAGGACGTGACAAGATAATTTTATCCACTCGGCCCGTAATGAACATCGACACAGCTACGGCAACAGCCAAATAGGTCTTACCGGTACCAGCAGGGCCAATGCCAAAGCACAACTCACTTTTAAACAAGGCTTGCACATATGCTTTTTGCGCTGCAGTGCGTGGCTCAACCAGTTTTTTTCGGGTTTTGATCTCAACTGGACCGCCACGAAACATTTCCATCTGCTTATCGACCTTCATCGTATCGACACCAGTCTCATTCATAAGCAGTTCCGCAGTAACATCCGCAGGCAACACCTGCCTGCCTTGTTCCAATCTAGTGTATAAGGATTGCAAAATAGAAGCTGTCCTACTGCAAGAATTAGTCTCACCTACCAAAACAA
>JAVLEV010000105.1:0-7475 GCA_031920365.1 Planktomarina sp.
TGAACGGGAGGTTTTACGGCTTAACTATCGACGACAATCTTCCGCACAAAACTTGAGAGGGGCAACACAAGACTCCGTTGGGATGATTATTATAGACCCTTCACCCTATTTTCTTGCTGACCTCTTCACAACTCAGATAGCAGCGGGACTGGCAAATGTGTTAAATAGCGTTGACTATTCGATGACTGTGCAGGGTATGACCGTAGGCGAACTCGGGAAGTCTATGATCATGCGTAATCTACAAGTTGGTGGATTCTGTGCTATGATCTCTGGGCCTATAAACGAGCGTCGAATGGTATTGGAAAAGCTTCAATCTCTAGGACAACCACTCATTCTTTTTCAGGAAGAAGTACCAACAAAACATGGTGATATTTGTTCTGTCAGACAGGCCGATTGGTCTGGTGGTCAAATGATTGGTGATCACTTGCTTGCTAGAAGTGTTGATCATATCCTTATTCTTCGCCCACTTTTAGATTGGTCTGCAATTGAAAACCGAATCCAAGGCATGACTGAATGTGTTCAGTCTTTAAATTCAAATGTTAAATTAACAACGGTTCGGGCGCAAAGTGAGTCGTTCAGAGATGTTCAGACCACCCTTGCAAATTACCTTGCGGTTAATTCCCTCCCAGGGGCAATCTTTTGTTGCACTGACCAGATTGCGATGGCTGCTATGCTTTTATTGAGCGAACGGGGTTATTCTGTGCCTGAGGATGTTCGCGTAGTTGGTTTTAACGGTTTTGAAGCCCATCGATACCTACGCCCACAGCTTACAACTGTTTTTTCGCCTGCTTATGACTTAGGCCAGCAAGCCGGTGAGGCCATGCTTGCACGTCTCGCATCTGATAGCTTCCCAGTACGCGATATTGTGCTGCCAGTACATTTTGGCGCAGGTTCAACTACATAAATTTACTTATCAAAAGTCATAGTGAAAGTATTTAACATTTTATTCATTTTACTTTTATTCATTTAACGTTAAAGTAAAAATATAGATAACAGAAAGTATTGAAAGCCAGAAAGCTATTACCAGATTAGACACGCTGGCAGATTACAGATCTTGAGCCACATTATGGCTTTAAAGGAGAATATATGACTTTTGAATTCTCATCCCGACAAAACCCGCCTTTGCCAATAGGCTGGGAGAAGCTTTTTGCTTCTGTTGTCTCAGATGCCCTCGATGAAGTGGGAATTCTCAATCAGGTTATGTCTATAGGAATGCGCCCGCTTGACCAAAGTTTATCGCTTTTTGGGCGCGCCCGTACTGGTGCCTACATGGAAATTCCCTACACAGTTGAAGGTGTTAATCCATACGAATTGGAAATTGCAATTGTTGATGACCTTTGCCCTGGTGATGTTGCTGTGTTTGCTTGTGGTGGCTCCTCGCGTATCGCACCATGGGGAGGCCTGCTATCTACAGCCGCAGTTGCACGCGGTGCAGCTGGATGTATTACTGATGGATTTACTCGAGATCTCAAGGAAATTATCCCTTTAAAATTCCCCGTTTTTTCAGCAGGGATAGCTCCTCTAGATTCGAAAGGCCGTGGACAAATAATGGCTACGGATGTGCCAGTGATCTGTGATGGCGTACGGGTTAACCCTGGGGACCTTGTGATAGGCGATGCCGACGGTGTGGTTGTTATACCTCAAGAATTTGAGCAAGATGTGCTCTCCCAAGCTTTTGCAAAGATCAATAGTGAGGGTCACTCTATCAAAGAATTACAGGCTGGCGCATATTTGCGTGAGGTTTATGCAAAGCATGGTGTTCTTTAATGCCTCTTCCCAATCAGACATCTAAGCGCCAAAATCCCTTACTCAGACTTTTGAAAGCTGAAGGAACAGCCACAGCGTTGGTATTCTTTGCTCTAGTCCTTGTATTTATGATTACAGCTCCCCGGGCATTCACTGGATACCGGATTTATGTTAGTTTCATGGCCACTGTGCCGCCTCCTCTTATTATTGCCCTAGGCCTCACACTCGTTGCATCAGCTGGAGAGATGGACCTTTCTTTTCCCTCGACTGTGGCTTTTGGTAGCTATATTTTTGGGGTTTTGTTTCAACAATATGAGCTTACCTGGCTGGCACTTGTAGCGGCTGTGTTGGTAGGCACTGTCGTAGGTTTTATTAATGGCTTAATTATTACAAAATTAGGCATACCGTCTATGATTGCAACGCTGGCCCTGATGTTTCTATGGGGTGGTTTTGTGACTGTTATTTCGAACGGTATTTCCATCGCGATCCCGAGTGTCCAGGATACTGCTCTGCATAGTATTTTGGTAGGTCGAGTTGGAGGTTACTTTCCTGCGCAAATGTTTTGGGCTCTAGCGATTTCGATCTTTATTTGGCTTTTACTGAATCGCCATCCTTTTGGCGAGAATATACTATTTATTGGTGATAGTGAGAGAGTGGCAAAGGTTGTTGGCATCCCAATTGAGCGGGAACGTATCAAGCTATTTACCATCATGGGAACGCTGTCTGCTTTGGCAGGAGTCTTTCTGACACTTGAGACAACTACCTATTTTAGTTCACAAGGCCAGGGTTATCTTTTGACAGTTATAGCCGCTGTATTTATTGGCGGGACTTCAATTTTTGGAGGCTCTGGAAAAGTAGCGGGGACTGTGTTTGCTGCGCTTATTGTTGCCATAATCGAAGCGGGTTTAGTTGCCAGTGGGATCCAAGGCTTTTGGACAAGGTTCTGCATTGGAGCCGTGTTCATTATTTCTGTGGTTATGAATACGGCTATCGACGATCCGAATTCAGTACCACTTATCAGAACTCTGAGAACTAAAATACGAAGGTAAAGGAGCCACATTTCGACTGAATATTTTTCAGTTCGGGCTGTGGTATTAAATAAAATCAAAAAGGAGTACTAAAATGTTAAATATAATGAAAAAGTTTGCAGTAGCTACTTTTGCCGCTGCCTTAGCTACTTTACCCATTGCGGCCACTGCGCAAAGTGCGGAAGCCGTTGATAGCGGAATGACCATTTATTTCCAAATGGGAGGCAACCCCGGTGATGCAGCTACGCTTGCCCGCGAATTAGGTGCCCGAGATGCAGCACGTGTCTTAAATGTCGACCTTCGTGAACAACATTCTGGATGGAATCCACAAAAGATGTTGAAACAAGCAAACGAGGCTTTGGCTGCCCAACCAGATGCGATTATTGTAATGGGACATCCGGGTACGGATGCAATGACGTCCTTCATAAATAATGCGAAGGCTGATGGCGTTATCGTAGTCGTTAACAATAATAATCTACCAGGAACGGGACTAAGCTATTTCGGATTAGATAATTATGGTGCAGGCAGAAATCTAGCTTCCATGACGCTAGCTGATGGTGGTTTGGCTGCAAATGATAACGTTTTGGTTTACGGCGCATTCATAGAGGGTGCTCCTGGAGCAGACGTAGCTAAAGGCGCTGTTGATGTACTTATAGAAGCTGGCGTTGCCTTTGATACACTCCAGTGGTCAAATGAAGCTGTTGCAGATCCTTCTTTATCAGTTCCCGTCATGGTGGCCTATCTTGAGTCAAACCCTGACACGAAAGCTATAATTGTTCCTGGTCATGGCGGCATTACGGCTGTTCTCGATAAAGTCCTCAAGGATGCAGGTAAAGCACCAGGTTCAGTGATTACTTCCGGATTTGATATTTCACCAGGTGCAATTCAAGGTGTTAAAGACGGTTATATAACTACGGTACTAGACCAACAGCCTTACCTGCAGGGGTTCTTGCCTGTTATTGCTGCCGTACTTGAGAAAAAGTATGGTCTTGGTGGACTGTTCCTTAACACAGGTGGCGGATCGTTAAATCAAGGTAACGTTGATGCACTACAGGCTCTTATAGCTACAGGCCTACGCTAACCAACGTTTTCTCCCAATGGGGCGTGTTGCTTTGCACGCCCCATACCAAAATCAAGATACGTCTCATGCTTCATTCTAGCCGGTAGAGTTATCAAAATATGAATCATAAAATGTCCTCATCGCCCATTGTACAACTGAAAAATGTATCAAAGTATTATGGCAAAATTGAGAGTTTAAAAAATGTTTCCATCGAAATTGGTAGTAATGAGATTGTTGGTTTAATTGGTGACAATGGCGCCGGGAAATCAACTTTAATTAAAGTTTTAACCGGTGTTGAGCAGCCTACTAATGGAACAATTTATATACGTGGTAAAAAAATTGATGCTGCTGCGTATTCGGTGAAAGAGGCACACCGTTTGAAAATTGAAACAGTATATCAAGATTCCTCACTAGGGGAAAAGCAGCCTCTTTGGCGTAATTTTTTTGTAGGCCGGCCAATTACTAATCGGTTTGGTTTTATTGATGTAAAAGCAGAACAACGTATTGCTGACCAAATAATGCGCAGTACTATTGGCTTTCGCGGCGTCGGTATAAATTTTGATACACCTGTAAGTAGTTTATCAGGGGGTGAGCGGCAGGGTGTCGCCATTGGTCGCGCAATGCATTTTGAAAGTGATCTAATTGTACTAGACGAACCCACTGTAGCATTGGCCCTGAAAGAGGTTAATAAGGTTCTTGATTTCATTCGTTCAATCAAAGCTGGAGGTCGGTCCTGCATTTACATCGAACATAATATTCACCATGTTCACGAGGTTTGTGATAGGTTGATCGTTTTAGATCGAGGACAGGTTGTGCTTGATGTGCCAACGTCCTCTATGACTTATGACGAGCTTGCAAACTTCTTAATGTCTATGCACAAAGTTGATGAAGACAGCCAATAAAAAGAATTAATCTTTTATAAGATTTTATGAATAAAAGTAATCGTCTAGACTATTTTTCTATTAGTTTTACGACACGATTAAATACAAGCTCCATACTCCCAGCAGTAAAAAGTGAAATACGAACTGGATACGTATCACGAATAAAATGATCCTTGGGTGGTAAATAATTAAAAAAACCATTGCACACATCGAGTACCGCAATAATCAGGTCTGGAAATTCTGTTCTTAAAGCTATTTGAAAATCGCTGTAAAACTCTACTGGAGCCGCAATAAATACTGATTTTCCCAATCTCCAGATATAAATCGGAAGGTCAAAGAACGGACCCTCACCTAGTTTGGTGCGTAATGCTAGTGCGCGTCGGGATCGTTCGCGCGTAAACTCATCATCAGCATCTTCGATTTCCGCGAGGTATTCTATTACTGATGGCAAATTATTTAATTTTAATTGAATAGTGTCATTTAAAATGGAAAAAGCTGAATTGGGCTTAAAGTTTTGCAGGCGCCAAATTCCTAATGTTGCTCCGGATTCCAATCTTTGATCAAATCCTAATTTTTTGCCTGGTGGAAAAAGACCCGCATAGACGGAAAGTGCGGAATATCCTAACTCTCGCCCATTCTGATCTGCAGCCTCCACATCGTTTTCAAAGCTCCTGCGTGGTGTCAAGTCACCATCAGCTCCATGCAAAAACAAACAAGTTGCACCACCTGTATCGCGTTCAACTAGTTCTCGCATTGCACCAATATAGTCAGGTGAAATCATGCGATTTCCACCACCAAGCGATGTAGGATGTGCCGCATAATGAACCAGTGTGGCTTGTACATTACCCTCAAGATCTGTGACGCGTCCAACTAGAAGAGTGTCGTCAGCTGTGACTAATGGATTAAGACCAACAACGACTTCGCCAGTTTTAGGCAGAATTAAATCACGATTGTAGGCAAGCCCACATTTGCCCACACCCCAACTTAAAACAGATTGGACCATATTAGTTTGGGCCTCAAAAGCTACTTGGAGGCAGGCCTCAAGGATTTCAGAACGATATAAAGCTATTTTATCTCCACCTGGAGCACCAGCTAGCGCGGGGTCTGTAAAAGGCGCAGAATGGCTATGTGATAAGTGCAAAAGAAGCCAGCCCGGCGATGTTTTCAATCCAATCTCTATAGGTTGCCTTATTCCCTCTTCGTCTTCCTTGGATAGCCATACCATTAGGTCACAGGCAATTAAAAACGCTGTTGGCCCACCGTTCTTATCAGCAATAGCCAAGCAGGTAGCACGTAGCGGTCGATGAACTCCGTCTGCGGTATCGTGCGTCGAACTACCCCAAGTTCGTGAATACATTCCCTCTGGTGGATTAATTTTGGTATGAGAAATACCAATTAGACCCGCAAATTCATTCTGAATAATTGGATTAATTTCCTGGTTTTCTGTCACTTAATATCTCACTTTTATTTAACCTTAAAAAGGTTGTTCCATAAGTAATTCCCTGTTGTGTAAACTTAGATTGACCTATTATATTTTGTTGTGGAGTAGACTTTACTTGCAGGATATAACCGCTGTTGTCCCACATTTTAACATAATAAATAATCCTTAGTGTTGTAACTTTACCAATCACCTACTGAACCATCTTTATGAAATACGCGCTGCGGCGCTTCCTGTTCAAAGGGATGCCTGGCGATGGCTTTCAGATCGAGATCCACGCCAAGTCCAGGCTTGTCGCTTGGAAAAGCACAACGCGTTTTTTCATCGACCAAATGGGTAGTGGAAACAATTTCTTCTCGCCAAGGGACGTCATTGGAAACCGTTTCACATATAACGTAATCTGATTGGGAAAACCCAAACTCTAACGATGCACTTGTGCTTACGGGACCCTGTGGATTATGGGGTGCCAGAGCTATGCGATGTACTTCAGCGAGGGCAGCTATTTTGCGCGCTGCAGTAAGGCCCCCACAATGCGTAATATCAGGCTGCGCTACATCACATCCCCCAGCTTCAAACAATCGATTGAATTGGGTTAGATGCGTCAATCGCTCCCCAGTTGCAATTGGAGTTGATACGCGTGAGCGAATATCAGCTAGACCTTCTACATTTTCTGGCCAGCACGGCTCTTCTAAAAAATAAAGATCATAAGGTTCAAGTGCTATTGCAAACTGACGCCCCATACCTGGTGATTGCCGCGCATGGCAGTCTACCATAATATCAATATCATCACCAACCGCTTCACGCATAGCGGCAACACATTTTTCCGCTTGGCGCACAGCGGAGTTACCTTCCAAAACTTTGGTCGATGGGACAGCCATCGATTTGAATGCACTGTAGCCCGCGTCGACTGCCTCGCTAGCTAGATCGGCAAAACGCATTGAGTCATGAACTGGGGTTTCATAGAAATCCTTCATTTTACCACCACCTAAATGGCAATATAACCGCACATAATCACGCACTGGACCGCCCCAGAGGCGATGGCACGGAACACCAAAGTGTTTGCCAACGATATCCCATAAAGCAATATCAATACCTGATATAGCTGTAGAGCGCACTACTCCACTACCGTGCCAAAAGTGTTGTCTGAACATAATCTGCCAAAGGTGTTCAACTCTTAAAGGGTCCTCACCAATTATAAGATCAGCGATATCATCAATAGCTCCAACGACCGAGCGAGTGTGCCATTCAAGTGTTGCTTCTCCTAATCCGTATAGGCCGGGCTGGTCGGTTTCAATTCGTACAAAAACCCAGTTTCGCATAAT
>JAVLEV010000106.1:0-7399 GCA_031920365.1 Planktomarina sp.
GAGCTATACTGACGAAAACGGCCCAATGATGACTGTGGATGGAAAACCCCTCAAAAGAAGCTTGGCGATAGCGTTGCGGAGGCAAAAAGTTCGGGCTCTGCTTCTGATCTCTCCGCTACTTATATTTGTCCTATTTACTTTCCTTTTTCCTATAGCATCTATGCTTTTCCGCTCGGTTGAAAATGATATTGTCTCGGAAGTATTACCTAAAACTGTTGTTGCTTTAATAGACTGGGATGCCCAATCAGGTGAACTGCCAAATGAAACCGTTTATTTAGCTTTTGCAGAAGACATTCAGCGTGCAGCAAAAGCAAAGGATCATACTAGGGTAGGCTTACGCTTAAATTATGAAAAATCTGGTATGGCTTCTCTTTTTAAAAAAACTGCTCGAAAAGCAAAAAAATGGGATCTTGAGACGGGTGCGCCTTTTAAAACCAAACTGATAGAAACTCATAAGGGTTGGGCAGACATTGCAGTGTGGCAAACTCTTAAAACGCACAGTTCTCATTATACAAGCGGATACTTTTTAAATTCAATCGATATGCGAAAGACGGTTTCTGGGCCAGAATTTCAGCCCGAAGATAGACAAATTTTGGTGACACTTTTTAAAAGAACTCTAATTATATCGTTAGTGATAACGATGTCCTGTATTTTATTGGGTTATCCGGTTGCATGGCTTCTTGCTAACTTACCAATGCGACAGGCAAACCTTTTAATGATTTTGGTTCTCTTACCTTTCTGGACCTCCCTCCTTGTTCGTACCTCAGCATGGAAAGTCATGTTACAACAGCAGGGGGTTATTAATGACCTTTTGGTAACGCTAGGTGTGATCGAAGAAACTGGCCGTTTAGTTTTGATCAATAATCAACTTGGGACAGTCATTGCGATGACACATATTTTATTACCGTTTATGATACTGCCGATGTATTCTGTTATGCAGTCGATTCCACCGACCTATCTGCGAGCAGCAAAATCTCTTGGCGCAACTAATTGGACAGCTTTTTGGCGGATTTATTTTCCACAATCAGTGCCAGGAATCGGGGCTGGATCTATCTTAGTTTTCATACTTTCGATCGGCTACTATATTACTCCAGAAATCGTGGGTGGTAACAAGGGCGTCTTTATTTCTAATAGAATAGCCTACCATATTTTCCAATCAATGAATTGGGGCTTGGCCGCTGCACTCGGTACAATTTTGCTTGTAGCCGTATTAACTCTCTATTGGGCTTATGATAAAATTGTTGGAATAGATAACGTAAAGCTGGGGGGCTAATTAATGGCTATATTTCATCAAGGGTTGAGACGCCCTTTGTTTTTTGTATTGCCTATGATGGGTCTTATGGGTGGTTTTATTGGTGTATTTTTTGGACCAACATTCGGATCGGCGCTAGTTGGACTTGCTTTTGTTTCAATAGTCTCTGTGCTCCTCGCCTACTTAATTATTTCAACTCAGTATTTGAGTCAAAAAGTTACCCGTCTAATTTTACCCGTCCCTTTTGCTGTTTTAGGGTTGGTATTCTTGGGTCCAATCAGTGGATTTTTTGGTGCGCTGTTTGGGTGGTTTTTTGGATGGTTTTTTTATTGGATTTATGAGGGCGGTTACCGCTCAAAGTTACAACCCTACCTAACCTCTGGACAGGTCTTGTGGTATTATAGCTTCCGGATTATTTGCGGTCTGATATTCATTTTCTTAATTGCGCCCATTCTTGTCGTCATGCCGTTGTCTTTTAATGCTCAGGACTTTTTTACGTTCACTCCTGAAATGTTGCGACTGGACCCTGCAGGTTATTCGCTTAAGCATTATCAGGACTTTTTTAACAATGAAGGTTGGCAACGTTCGTTTTGGAACTCACTAATTATTGCTCCCATTGCTACAGTTATTTCCGTCTCGCTTGGAACGCTCGCCGCCATTGGACTCAGTCAAAGCCATGTCCCTGCTAAGCGGGCAATTATGGCTATCCTTATTTCGCCGATGATTGTTCCTCTGATTATTTCGGCGATGGGCATGTTTTTCTTTTACTCGACTATGGGTAACTTTATGGAGAACACCTTGGGCCTTGATAAAAACTTGGTTGGCTACATCAAAGTAATTCTGGCACACGCAGTTCTGGGTATTCCTTTTGTAATAATCACTGTTACGGCAACACTTGTTGGTTTTGACAAATCCCTTACGCGCGCCGCAGCCAATATGGGAGCCGGTCCAGTAAAAACCTTTTTCAAGGTTCAAATGCCCTTAATCATGCCTGGCGTGATCTCTGGTGGGCTATTTGCGTTTATTACTTCGTTCGATGAAGTCGTTGTTGTAATGTTCATTGGTTCAGCCAGTCAAAAAACGCTTCCTTGGCAAATGTTTATTGGTTTACGTGAGCAGATCAGTCCAACTATTTTGGCTGTAGCTACTATATTGGTTGGTATTTCTGTTTTGTTGCTTATGACACTTGAGTTGCTACGAAGGCGCTCAGAGAGGCTGCGCGGGCTGAGCCCTGCTTAAATAATTTAAGATGCAAATATGGAGTGGCGTGTTTACAAATTTAATGCTGCTCTAACAATAAAAGTGGGATGTCTACCTTAGACAACCTATTTAAATATTATGATCCACCCCTGCGGGCCAAGCCAGCAGGGGAGTAGTTGCGTTTAATTAGCATCGATTGTTTGCGGATTATTTGGCACAAGCTGAAACACCAGAAGTTCTTATTGATAGCACATGCGACACGAAAATTACTTTTTTGATTGCAGCTCTTTGGATCCAATGACTAGTTATGGTTAAATTTCAATCTATCAAAAACAATAGTAGTAGGTTTATACTAGGCTATTGCCTCTGATGGGTAGGTAGTCTCAAAACATCTGGTGCAAGTTCCTATTAGGGCTAACATATTATTACCTTGAGTTAAATTTTTTCTAATACTTGCGAGGCAACGTGCAGGGGTTAGTCTGCAACGCCTGCTGGATTGTCCACATCGCGCCCCATAGCCGCTAGGTCCGAATACCTATCTCCAATCCGATGATGTGGTCGCCCACGAGTTGCGGCGCCCAGAGCCACAACTAATTCGTCAACTCCCGGCGCGTCATAAATTGAAAACTGTACTGTCAGGTAATGCGAGCGACGTCCTGTATCATGTTTATCCATCAGTGGGATTTGAATTTGTGTATTTGCTGGACCACGTGTGTTTGTAAAGCCAAGGTAACTTTTTGCGCCAACTGCCTCACGGTAGAAATTGCCGAACTGTAATGTATGTATCAGAGCGGAAGCATGTTCAACTTCGCAGCTGGTGCCTGCTATACAGGCCTTTCCATAGGCCTCAATTGCATCGCCAGATCCTGCCAGTTCAATCAGACGGTCCGAAAGCAACTTACCTAAGAATGGAGCCATTCGCTTAATCTCAGGTGATAAGTCCTCAACAAAACCTTGACCCACCCAAGGATTTTTTACCACAGCTGCAACCCCAATCATGCGTAAGACTGGGTCCGACTTACGTCCTCCTTCACTATGAATTTGTTCGTCAAAAGTGATAACTTTTCGTAATTCGGGAAGCATACTTTTCTCCTAATAGATTTTATTCTTTTATTGTTTTGTAAGGTGATTCACAACACCTACAGCCGCATGTTCGATAGCAAAGTACACACCATTATGATAGCCAAGAGCAGTTCCCCTACGCACCTCAAAGTTTAGCACTTCCCCAATTAAGATTATGTGATCGCCTCCATCCACCAAACGGTGTCGTGCACAACTGAAATTAGCCACAGTCCCTTCAATCAGTGGTATCTTCTGCGCATTAGCTTGCCATTTGGTAGTCTCGAATTTTTTGGCTGATTGTGAAGCAAACAGACTGGAAACTTCTTTTTGGTCACTAGCAAGTATATTGACTGCAAAATGATCTGCTTTCGCAAAGGTGTTACACGACAAGGCTTCTTTTGCGACGCAAACTAGCAGCAATGGTGGGTCAAGCGAGACGGAGGTAAAGGAGTTTGCGGTAAATCCGCGTGGTTTTCCATCTGGTTGGCATGTTGTCACGATCGTCACGCCTGTGGCAAAACTGCCAAAGGCGTTGCGCAGCTTGAACTTGCCTTCTTGGCTTATTTTTGGGGCTGAAGATAATTTATCTAGAAGATCGTTATTTGCGCCCAGAGCTGGTGGTGCAGCAAGTGGTCCGTGACTATGCGCCCCGAACCGCAGTGGATTAGCGGCAACAGTCCATGGTTTCTTTTGGGCTGAATTTCCCTGAATCTGGGCTAGCATGCCCCTTGCTCTCACATGAGGATCCTGGACGATGTCGGCAATATTATTTAGTGGGCCGTAGGGGACCTCACCGCCTAACTTGGCAGTAAGCTCCTTTTTACTATGCAATTTAGACCAGTTTGCCACTATCAAATTTAGTTCGGCCGAATTGGTCGTTCGGGCTGCACGGGTTGCAAAGCGCGGATCGCCAATAAGATCATCACGGAGCATAAGTGTGGCCAATCGTTTCCAAAAGGTATCATCAACAATGCCAAGCGCAACGTGTCCGTCCTTGGCTGGAAACAAGCCAAAGGGGGCGATTAATGGATGGCCATTGCCCTCTGGGCCAGGGATGTTACCGGTTATGTCGTGCATATAAACCATTCGCTCACAAAGCGAGATCATCGCATCATACATAGCAACATCTACGAATTGTCCTTTGCCCGTCGCCTCGGCCTCGCGCAACGCTGCCATAATGCCAAAGGCCATCATCATACCCGCAAAAATATCTCCAATGCCAGGGCCAGTTTTGGTCGGAGTACTTGCATCCGGGCCGGTCATCGCGATCAGTCCACCCATTGCCTGAGCTACAACATCATAAGACGGCCATTTTTCATAGGGGCTAGTACCACTTCGTGGATCACCAAAACCACGTATGGCGGCATAAACTAGTTTGGGATTTTTTGCTGCAAGAGCTTCGTAAGATAGGCCTAAACGCTCCATTACACCGGGTCGGAAGTTTTCGACAATCACGTCTGCATGCATTGCCATCTTACAAAAACTTGTATGACCTTCTGGTGATTTTAAATCTAGCTGGATACTTTTTTTGCCACGGTTGAGGCTGACAAAATAACCGGCCCAATCATGGGTGGGGTCGTCATCTCGGAATGGCCCGTTTCCGCGGCTCGTATCGCCGCTACCACCTTCTATCTTGATTACCTCAGCGCCATGATCTGCTAGATGCATGGTACAATACGGTCCAGACAACATTCGGCTGAGGTCAAGTACTCGCAGCCCTTTTAGAATCTGCGTACTCACGCTAACGTATTCACTTTATCAAGAAATTGCCTTATTGGTCGATTTACTGCTTCAGGTTTCTCGGCCAATGCCATGTGTCGTAAATTAGAAAGTATAAGCGTCTTGGCGCCTAAAATTTCTGCTGCGATGGAGTGTGCCATTTCGGGGCCATTACCATAATCTTCATTTCCGGTGATGACCAGTGTAGGGCAGGCTATGGCGGGAGTAGGGGCAACAATTTCGTCAATACCAGTCGCTAGAACACGATATATTTTATGATAAATTGACTTTTGGTTAGCGTACACCCATCTACGAACAGTATCCATTAAGTCGGGATTTTTTACCCGAAATTTTTCAGTAAACCAACGCTCAAGCGCCGCTTCAACGGTAGACTGAGGGCCAAGTTCTCGGGCTTGATCCACGCGCTTTAAGATAGCCTTCTGTGCTTTTTCACTACGCTTATGTGGTGAATGTAAAATAATCAACGCGCTTGCCCTCTGTGGGACATCTTGCGCAAAGCGGCGTGCGATCATTCCACCTAATGAAAAACCTGTGATTGTAGCGCGTTCAACTCCGCAATGATCAAGAAGTCTGTTCAATTGATTTGAGAAAAGAGAAAGATCGGGAGTTTCTGGGGGCCTTAGGGATTCACCGTGCCCATAAATATCATAGCTCAGGACGCGGTAGGCGCCCACCAAGGCAGGTGTGGTCCATTGCCAACACTCTTTGTTCAATCCAAGCCCATGGATAAGTACTACTACAGGCGCATCCGCTGGACCTGTTAGCTCAAAATTTGTACCGTCTGGCGTAATGGGCATCAGTTACTACTTTCTAGTGGACGGTAGGCCATAACCTCAACTTCAACCCGAGCATCTACTAGTAGGTCGCTCACAATAGCTGATCGTGTGGGTGGTTTAATCGGGAAGTACTCACCATAAATTTCATTGAAACCGGGGAAGTCTGTCCGGTTCCTAAGCCAGACCATTGCCTTGACCACATCATCGCGGACGCAACCGGCCTCTGCCAGAGTAGCTGTTATGTCCTCGAGAACGGCACGAGTTTGCTCCTCTACGGTACCATCAGTCATTGGCACGCCGTCGCGCATTGGAATTTGGCCAGTTAGAAACACAAAATCACCTGCACGGATCGCTTTTGAAAGCGACAGGACGCGCCCATCGATTTTGACTGTACCACCAACGATTTGTTTTTTGTTGAGCATCTTGCGTCTCCGTTAAAAATAACTTGCCCTGTCCATAATAGAAGGCTTTCTGATTTTTCGACAAACAGTGTCGTTTTTTCGCTCATACTGGTTTTGAAAGCAGCCATGAATAGCGTTAAGAAAACGGGGGGCGGTTGGAATGAGCGATATAAAAAACTATCAAATGTTGATCAACGGTGACTGGGTTGATGCATCGGATGGCGGCACATTCAACAGTGTGAACCCTACTACAGGTGAAATATGGAGCCGCATACCAGAAGCAACAGAGGCCGATGTAAATCTTGCTGTAGAAACTGCACATAACGCATTTATCAAAGGGCCATGGTCTAAACTTACGCCAACACAGCGTGGCAAGTGTCTGCGAAAATTGGGAGATTTACTGTCAGAGCAATCCGAAGGTTTGGGGCGGACCGAGTCTGTTGATACTGGAAAAATGCTGAAAGAAACTCGCTGGCAAGCTAAGTATATTGCTGATTTTTTCCATTTTTTCGCGGGCTGCGCGGATAAAGTAAATGGTGAGACACTGCCAATCGACAAACCTGACATGTTTGTTTTTACTAAAAGAGAGCCCCTCGGGGTCGTTGCTGCCGTTGTGCCATGGAACTCGCAACTATTCTTGGTAGCTGTAAAATTAGGACCGGCTTTGGCAGCAGGCAATACAGTAGTTCTGAAAGCCTCTGAGCACGCCAGTGCTGCGATGCTTGATTTTGGCAGACTGATAGAAGAGGCTGGCATACCCCCAGGCGTCGTTAACATAGTCACAGGTCATGGTGAGCCATGTGGGCGGGCACTAACTGGACATCCACTGGTTGCCCGGGTGTCCTTCACCGGTGGGCCTAATGCTGCACGCCACATATTGGAAAATGTTAAACGCAACTTTGCAGAGGTTTCCTTGGAACTTGGTGGAAAATCACCGTTTATAGTATTTGATGATGCAAATATAGAAA
>JAVLEV010000107.1:0-7390 GCA_031920365.1 Planktomarina sp.
GTAATTAGACGCAATAGTTGGCTCGCTGGTTAATGCTAGATCAGCCATAAATTTGTAGTATAAGTAAGTCAGCTACTGAACTTTGAAACAACAAATAAAAAATATAAAGCTTCAATTGCCCATTACATTATCAGTTGCTTTTTAGCAGTAACAACGACCTTCAAAGATCGTTTATTATGAAGATAGTCGAAGTTACCGTTGACCTGAGGGGCATTATGGGACTGAATAGGTACCAGTTGGGGAGCAATTTGAATATCAATAGAATGGCACTAAATATACCAACAGGGGAATTTTTCAATAATCGGGAGATAACAATGACGCAAGATAATAACTTTATGCATCCAGCTGCAGAAATGTATGCCGTAGAGGAAAAAAACGGCAAACTAGACCGCCGCGAATTTCTTTCGCGTACAACTGCTTTAGGCTTATCAACCTTTGCGGCCTATGGCTTGTTGGGCCTCGATACCCCTGCTGAAGCTGGTGGACATGCAAAAATGGGCGGTACCATCCGCATGCAGATGGACGTCAAAGCAATGAAAGACCCGCGCACCCACGACTGGACCCAAATTTCGATTTTCTCAGCTGGATGGCTGGAGTATCTTGTAGAGTATAACAGCGACGGCTCATTTAAGCCGATGTTGCTTTCCAGCTGGGAAGCCAATGCAGATGCCACAAAGTACACATTAAAAATTCGCGAAGGCGTAAAGTGGAATAATGGTGATGATTTTACTGCGGAAGATGTTGCGCGTAATATTATAGGGTGGTGTGACAAAGGGCTTGAAGGTAACTCCATGGCCGGCCGTATGGCTTCATTGGTTGATGCAGACACTGGTCTTGCCCGTGATGGTGCTGTTGAAGTTTTGGACACTTCGACGGTACGACTTAACCTGCTAGCCCCCGACATCACAATCGTTCCTGGCATGGCGGACTACCCTGCTCAAATCGTACACAAATCGTTTACGGTTGAAACTATGGTCTCCAACCCAATTGGCACTGGCTTTATGTTGCCAGAAAACTTAGAGGTCGGTGTAAAAGCATCCATCGTTCGTAACGAAGGTTTTGAATGGTGGGGCTATGCCGCTGGCAAAGGCGGATATATTGACCGGATAGAATTCATTGATTATGGCAGCGATCCTGCAACTCATATGGCGGGTTTCGAATCCGAAGAGTTTGACCTAAACTGGGAAACCACTGGTGAGTTTGTTGAACTTTACGACGCCCTTGGGCTCGTTAAGTCACAGGTTGCTTCTGGGGCCACCATCGTTGTCCGTCCAAACCAGAGTCACGTTCCTTATAATAATAAAATGGTTCGTCAAGCTCTAGCAATGGCAGTAGATAATGATATTTTGAATGAATTGGGTAATGCCGGTTTGGGCGTTGCTGCAGATAACTGTCACGTTGGCCCAATGCACCCAGAGCACAACCCAGATGTGACCCGTGCACCGTTCAATCCTAGCAAGGCTAAAGAGCTAATGGCCGCCTCAGGCCATGGCGATTTTGTACATGAGCTGCGCTCACTGGATACGGGTTTCTGGAAAGACACTTGCGATGCCGTTGCAGCTCAACTGCGTGATGCAGGTATCAAAGTGAAACGTACTTTGATGCCAGGCAGCACCTTCTGGAATGACTGGACTAAATTTCCTTACTCAGCCACTAATTGGAACCACCGTCCTTTGGGCACGCAGGTGCTTGGTCTCGCTTATCGTTCCGGCGAAGCTTGGAATGAGTTTGCGTGGAGTAATGCCGAATTTGACAGCCTGCTGGCAGAGGCCAACTCGTTGGCAAGTGCTGATGAGCGCCGGGTTGTTATGGGTAAAATACAGGCAATTGTCATCGAGGAAGGCGTTACATGTCAGCCATACTGGCGATTGGTTCAGCGTCATCACGTTGAAGGTCTGGTCGGCGTTGACATGCATATTGCGTATCTACCACAAATTTATAAGTGGGGCTACGCAGCCTAATTAGCTGAAAGTAATGAGGCCGCTCCTAGTACTAGGGGCGGCCTTTTTTTCGGCGCCAATCCTATTGGCACAAAATTAACTGACGGGATCGCTCACCATGGGGATGTTTATCCTACGCAGAACAGGTGTCATGCTACTTACAGCCATTTGCCTTACTTTTATTGTTTTCATAATGACAAATCTTTATCCTAATCTTGAAAAACTTGCTAAGAACGAAGGTAATTTTCGGATGTCGGACGCCGAAGTTGCAAGCTTTTTGGGTAACCGGGGTTATACGCAAGGTAAACTACAAAACTATGGGGAATGGCTTGGCATTCTGCCTGGCTATGTCATTGACGGCATTGACGGCAAGACTCGCGGTCGCTGCTCCAACCATGGAGCCATACTCGAAAAAACTAAAAAATATTGTGGCGTGTTGCAAGGGCATTGGGGTTTTTCAAGTCGCTTCAAAGAACCTGTCTCCCAGATAGTTACCAGGCGCCTTGCCCTCACTGGTAAGCTAATGTTTTGGGTACTGATCGTGATGGTCCCAGGTGCTTTAATCATAGGCGTTATGGCCGGCATGCGAGAAGGTTCTCGGCTTGATCGCACCTTATCTACTGGAGCAATTGTGACCACCGCTACCCCAGAGTATGTCTCAGGCGTAATTTTCATTGCGGTTTTCACCTCGTCTGCTGTAGGCCTCAAATGGTTCAAAGGGTCAGCCACTTCCGCTATGGACCACGCCACGCTTGAAAATTTTCTCCTACCTGTACTCACTATTGCGCTTTATGGCATGGGTTATATAGCTAGAATGACACGCGCCTCGATGGCCGAAGTTATGACTGCCCAATATATTCGTACGGCGCGATTAAAGGGAGTGAGCTTTGCCAATATCGTTTTAAAGCATGCGCTACGAAATGCGTTGATCGCCCCATTTACTGTAATTATGCTACAAATTCCATGGCTTCTGAACGGCGTCGTTATTGTCGAAGTTTTATTTAATTTCAAAGGTTTTGGTTGGGTTTTAGTACAAGCCGCCAGCAATAACGATATCGATTTGTTACTAGCAGTATCAGTTGTAGGCGTCGTTGTTGTTTTGCTGACGCAGCTAATATCGGATGTCGGCTATGTCTTTTTAAACCCACGTATTCGCATTTCCTAAGGAGGCCTTATCCATGCAAAATCTCACCTGGACTGGCACCTTGGGTGCCTATATAAATCCTTTCTTTCTGACTGCATTATGTGCATTTTTAATTTTTATGTTAGCCGCAGCCACGCGTGGGTTTTCGCGCATTGACGGACCCAACCCGATCAACCCAACACCGCCCTCCATCGCGTTGTTGGGGCCGACTTTAGTCATAGGCCTTTTACTTTGGCTTTTAAGCTTATCCGGCCTGTCGCCTTTTGCGACCTTGGGATCAGACAATATGTGGCTCTCATTGGCTGTCTGCCTGTTGATTGGCGTGGGCGCAGGGTTTGGCTTGTTTCAAATATCCTCTGAACTCGTTTATAAACTTGTCTGGGGCACATTTTACGCGTCACTGGGATTGTTTCTTATATACTTAGTTATGGGTCTATTCGTGGCACCTGAAATCATGGGCATAGTGGGAGCTATCTCAAACCGGTTTATCCCAACCTGGATTGCTTTATTAACCACCTTTTCCGTATCCATCTACTTTAAGCGCAGCTTGGGTCTTTACGGCAAACTGTTCGACAGCCCTATTGGGATGATTGGTTTAGGCCTAGTCCTATTCTGGGTATTCACGGCCATCTTCGGCGCAGGCATAGACCTTATAGCGACCCATGACCCATTGGGCCAAGTTTCGGGTATGAAAAACAAACACCCCGGCATTCCGTTGCGGGGGGCAGAAACGGGCGACTATCCCTACTATCTATTTGGAGGAGACACCCTAGCGCGAGATGTGTTCAGCCGCGCCATTGTGGGTAGTGGAATTGTAATTGTAATTGCCCCAGCAGCTACCGTATTTGCCTTTATGGTTGGTATTACTCTTGGATTGCCAGCGGGGTATTTCGGTGGACGGCTCGACACTGTGCTGAGTTTTTTTTCGAATATGGTATTAGCGTTTCCCGTAATCTTGCTGTTCTTCCTTCTTGTGACACCTGAAATCATTGATTCAGGGCTGCCAAACTATCTTGCCGTAATTCTATTTGTGTTCCCCGTAATTTTTATTGCAGTGGCACAGTTTTCTAAAAACCGTTTAAAGCCTAATTTTTTAACAATGCAATTTCCAATTATGATGTCCTTTATAATATGGCTATATCTCAGTCTGGTCTCAGAAGCATCTACTGCAATCTCTATCTTGCCCAGCTCCTTAGATCTGTTTGATGTACCATCAGAAATATTAGTAGTTTTCGTATCTGTTGTATTCGTCAACTCTCCGACAGTGTTTCGAATTGTGCGAGGCCTCACATTGGATGTAAAAACGCGTGACTATGTTGCCGCGGCGCAAACTAGGGGCGAGGGACCATGGTACATAATGCTTTGGGAAATCTTGCCCAATGTACGCGGCCCACTAATCGTAGATTTTTGTTTACGAATTGGCTACGCTACCATCCTTTTGGGAACACTTGGCTTCTTTGGCTTGGGGCTTGAATCAGAAAGCCCTGATTGGGGCACAACTATCAACGCGGGACGTAAATTACTCTCTGTCTATCTAGCGCCTCCTTTGGTACCGGCCTTTGCCCTAATGAGCTTAGTTTTAGGACTAAATCTATTGGCTGATGGCCTTCGTGAAGAAAGCTTAAGGGATTAAATCGATGGCACAGAGAAATTACGATGGTCCAATCCTTGAAATCAAAAATCTTTCGATTTCATTTTTCACAAGGTTAAACGAAATCCCGGCAGTGATGGATTTTAGCTGCACCATCCAACCAGGAGAGGCAATGGGTTTAGTAGGCGAATCTGGGTGTGGGAAATCCACAGTGGCGCTTGGCGTTATGCAAGATCTTGGCGTTAACGGCCGGATGGTGGGTGGAACAATAAAATTCAAAGGCCAAGACCTCCACGTAATGAGTCACGAAGAACTACGCAGCATACGAGGATCTGAGATCGCAATGATCTACCAAGAGCCCATGGCATCACTCAATCCGGCTATGAAAATTGGCCAGCAATTAATGGAAGTTCCAATGATCCATGAGGGGATTAACAAAGAGGACGCCTACATAAGGGCGCTGGAGGTTGTGAGCGATGTTAAACTTCCTGATCCAGAACGGATCTTGAACTCATTCCCACATCAGCTCTCGGGCGGCCAGCAGCAACGCATCGTGATTGCCATGGCGCTGATGTCAAAACCCAGTCTATTAATCTTAGATGAGCCTACTACCGCACTAGACGTAACAGTCGAGGCTGCTGTGGTGAACCTAGTCAAGGACTTAGGTAAGAAGTATGGTACTTCCATGCTGTTCATATCACATAACCTTGGACTAATTCTAGAAACGTGTGATAAAATTTGCGTTATGTACTCTGGTGAAGCAGTAGAAACCGGTAGTATTACAGATGTATTTGATAAAATGCAGCATCCCTATACACAAGCTTTGTTTCGCTCGATTCCTCTTCCGGGCGCAGATAAAAATAACAGGCCGTTGGTAACGATTCCTGGCAACTTCCCATTGGCTCACGAACGGCCTAATGGCTGTAATTTCGGTCCACGGTGTGATTATTTTGAGGCAAATCGCTGTGACGACCGCTCTATTAGTATGGAAACTGTGCAGCGCGGAAATCACCATTTCTCTCGTTGTCTAAAATGGTCTGAAATAGACTGGGATGCGCCACTTGTTTTGCCAGATCGAAAGAAAAAAACCGAACTTGGCAAGGTCGTACTACGAATCGAAAATCTTAAGAAATATTATGAAGTCGCCGCCAATGCTTTATTTGGTGGTGGCAATAAAAAAGTGGTAAAAGCAAATGAGACAATAACCTTTGAGGCCCACGAATCTGAAACACTAGCAATTGTAGGAGAATCTGGATGTGGCAAGTCTACCTTTGCTAAGGTTTTGATGGGTTTAGAAACTGCGACTGACGGTAAAATATTACTAGAAGGCCATAATATCGAAGGTATCGCAATTGAAAACCGTGACACCAAAACAGTGGCCGATGTTCAGATGGTGTTTCAAAATCCATTTGACACCCTCAACCCTTCTATGAACGTAGGAAGCCAAATTGTACGTGCCTTAGAGCTTTTCCAGATTGGGAGTTCATCAAACGAACGTGAGGAACGCATGTTGGAGCTTCTGGACTTAGTAAAGCTGCCGCGCGAATTTGCCAAACGGATGCCCCGCCAACTCTCCGGCGGCCAAAAGCAACGTGTGGGGATTGCCCGCGCCTTTGCGGGTGATGCAAAGATTGTGGTAGCCGATGAGCCTGTGTCGGCTTTGGACGTCTCCGTGCAAGCAGCGGTGACTGATCTTTTAATGGAAATACAGCGCGAGCATAAAACAACATTGCTCTTCATCAGCCATGACCTTTCCATAGTTCGGTATCTGTCAGATCGGGTGCTAGTAATGTATCTCGGTCACGTTGTAGAAATGGGCACCACTGAGCAGGTCTTTAAGCCACCTTATCATCCCTATACTGAGGCTTTACTAAGTGCTGTGCCTATTGCTGATACTTCTATCCAGAAAAAACATATTGTACTTGAGGGGGATATTCCATCTGCGATGAACCCACCACCCGGCTGCCCATTCCAGACACGCTGTGGTTGGAAGTCTGAGGTATCTAATGGACTTTGCGACATTGAAGTGCCGATAGTACGCCAATTACTGGGTGGGCATCAAATCAAATGTCATCTCGCCGATGATATCTTAGAACGTATGGAACCTGTAATTAAAATCGCAGCAGAGTAACACAGTATGAGTTTCAAACTGCTCGACCTACTTTGCCCGACTAGTTTTAGAATTTAAGACTGAGTACGGTCAAAACCCACGAAAAAACGGTAAATCAATTTACATAATAGGTTGCACCAAGACAGATATACAGGGATACGTAGACGAGAGTGGGGATAAGTGTCTATAGGACAATGTACTTTCCTAATATGTTTAATACAAATTAGTCATTAAACATTTGTTTGTGGCGTAAATAACTTAGGGGCAATCTCAATGGCCGGATCATTAAATAAAGTAATGCTAATAGGAAACTTAGGAGCGGACCCTGAAATTAGAACATTCCAAAATGGGGGGAAAGTCTGCAATATACGCATAGCAACGTCAGACCGCTGGAAAGATAAAAGTACTGGTGAAAACCGCGAAAAAACAGAATGGCACACAGTAGCGATCTTCGCAGAAGGTCTAGTCCGCGTATGTGAGCAATATTTACGTAAAGGGTCCAAAGTTTTTGTTGAAGGTTCTTTGCAGACCCGAAAATGGCAAGATCAATCCGGCAATGACCGATACTCAACCGAGATTGTTATCCAAGGGTATAGTGGAACGCT
>JAVLEV010000108.1:0-7272 GCA_031920365.1 Planktomarina sp.
GCGTTTGCCCGTGATGATAAAATCATCATCGCGGTCGTAGCGCATTTTACATGGACGTCCCGTTATTGATGCGGCCACAGCGCAGGCCACAGCAAGAGCGTTACCCTGGCTTTCCTTGCCACCAAAGCCGCCACCCATACGCCTTACTTCAACCCGCACGGCATGTTGTGGAATATTCAGAGCTTCTGCTACTTTATGTTGGATTTCGGTAGGATGTTGAGTTGAGGAATGCACAACCATGTCGTCATGATCGCCTGGCATAGCCAGTGCCGCTTGACCTTCTAAATAGAAATGCTCTTGGCCGCCCACATTTATACTGCCGCTTAGATGATTTTTTGACTTTGGTAAAGCTTGCGAAATATCGCCTTTTGCATAAATACGGGGGCCATCTTCGAACCTACTATTAGCGGTAAGAGCTTGTTGAATTGTTAATATAGCGGGTAATTCAGAAATTTTTATTTTTGCTAAATCTACTGCCCTACGCGCATCATGGTGACTTTTG
This sequence comes from Planktomarina sp., assembly GCA_031920365.1. Classification (GTDB taxonomy): domain Bacteria; phylum Pseudomonadota; class Alphaproteobacteria; order Rhodobacterales; family Rhodobacteraceae; genus Planktomarina. Next base: position 503 of record JAVLEV010000108.1, read on the forward strand.
GCCACGACTAAAAATATTGGCTGACCAGCATAATGGACCGTGGCGTTGGCCAGCAACGGCTCATCATGCGCAGAGGGGGACACATCATTGGCAAAAGGCAAGTTACCGGCTTCCATCACCAAATGCACGCCATGTGCCGCCCGTACTGCGCTGAGGTCAACTGAGGTCAGTGTGCCTGCTGCAACTGGTGAGAGGCCAAACGCGAGATGCAATGTGCCCCTTGGAATAGGGATGTCATCGACATATCGGGCTGAACCATTCACATGTTGGCGTGCGGCATCATGTGGCATAGCAGATGTAGATTTCATACGTGCACCCCTCGAACGTCTATGGGATTATTTTCGAGGTCGTGATAATATCTCATTAGTAGATTTTGAGCGATCTGCGCGCGATATTCCGCACTAGCGCGCATATCTGACATAGGCTTGAAGTCGTGGGGCATCGCTTCTTTGGCTTTTGCGAAAGCTTTGGCGCTCCAAGTCTGCCCAAGCAACGCATTTTCGGTATGATGCGCTCTTGCGGGTGTTCCTGCCATGCCACCAAAGGCAATTCGAGCCTTAGTTATCATGCCATCTTTAGTCGTAATATTTATACAGCCACAGACCGCAGAGATATCCTGATCAAAGCGTTTTGATAGTTTATAGCAGCGCAGATTAGGTTGGTCTTTTGGGATCTCTACTGCTTCTACAAATTCACCAGGCCGGCAGTCTTGATGTCCATAAGCGATAAAGAAATTTTCTAGAGGTAGATAGCGGCGCTCGCTTCCCTGACGCAATACCAAAGTTGCACCCATTGCGATCAACGCAGGAGGACCATCCCCAATGGGTGAGCCATTCGCTATGTTTCCGCCTATCGTGGCGGCATTGCGGACCTGCCTGCTACCGTAGCGCGCGAGCATCGCATATAACGAAGCAGAAATTGGCAATATGGCCTGCATTAATTCGGTGATGGTTGTTGTGGCTCCAGCGCTTAAATAATCTCCATGATCAATGATTTGATTTAAGTCGATAGCATGACCCAGAAAGGCGATTGGTTTAGGCCTACGCATATTCTTTGTCACCCATAGGCCCACATCTGTACCACCAGCTACCAGTGTCGCCTGTGGGTTTTGCACATACCATTCCGCTAAATCACTAATCGATTTTGGACAATAAATATTGTTTGAACTATGATGATCAGCTGCGAACTTAGGCTCTTTCATCCATGTTGGTACGGGTTCTTTTGCGGCCATTTCAGCGGCACGAATAATTGGTGCATAGCCTGTACATCGGCAAAGATTACCCGCAAGGGCGGTATCAAAATCTGTTTCGCCATTGGCATGGGCCGCGGCCATCGTTGTAATAAAACCAGGTGTGCAGAAACCACACTGGGAGCCGTGTTTAGCAATCATAGCATCTTGGACCGGGTGCAGCCTGCCGTCTGTGCTGCTGATACCTTCTACTGTGCGCACCGCGCGACCCTGAAGTTGGGGTAAAAATAAGATGCAGGCATTCATTGGCTTAGCCACGCCATCGCATCCGGTCACAATGACAGAGCAGGCGCCACAGTCACCTTCGTTGCAGCCCTCCTTTGTGCCGAAAAGCCCAGCCTCTTGGCGTAGGAAGTCCAGTAAAGTTTCGGTTCCTGTTTCGACAGATGTTGACACAGGTTCTCCGTTTAAAAGAAACGACATTTTCATAATAAGAAATCATGCCACTGTCTGTTTAATTCCGTGTTCCAAGGTCCGATGCGGCGTAAAACCAAAGTAAGAACAGTCTAATTTAGCGCTGATTTGGGTGAGTCTGGCAAGAAAAATATGTACTTAGTTAAAATTAAGTTGCTAGGCCAGTGCTACTCGATAGTTTCTGCTGGATGATAGAGCGTGGTCAGTTTATTAATACTCCATGAGGCAGAATCCAAAATTTATCCATCTAAGACTTCACAGTGAATATTCGCTGTTAGAAGGCGCGATGCGGCTTAAAAAACTTCCAGGATTGATAGCTGCGATGGATATGCCAGCGGTTGCCGTCACAGACACCAACAACATGTTTTGCGCCCTCGAATTTTCCGAAGGCGCATCGAAGTCCGGTATTCAACCTATTATTGGCTGTCAAGTTGATCTGGCGTATGATCTGGCTGCTACTGGTGAAAAGGTGCGTGCCCCTGCAGCCTTGGTGCTACTTGCGCAAAATGAGCATGGGTATGAAAACCTCATGGCACTCAATTCCTGTCTTTATTTGAATTCAGACGGTGAGCTGCCTCAGGTTCAACTGTCACAGCTCGTTATGCATTCGGAAGGTCTTATTTGTTTGTCGGGTGGGCCGAATGGTCCACTAGGAAAGTTACTACAAAACGGACAAGTAGTTAAGGCGCAGGCGCTCGCTGACCAGCTGGCCAGTACTTTTGGTGATCGCCTTTATATTGAACTACAACGCCATCCTAGCGAAGATGGAAGTGTACCAGAGGCGGAGCAATTGAGCGAGCGGGGCTTGGTTGAGATGGCTTATGCGATGGGCTTACCTTTGGTGGCCACCAATGATGTATATTTCCCTAAGGCTCAAATGTATGAGGCCCATGATGCGTTGATTTGTATCGCGGAAGGATCTTATGTGGATCAGCAAGAACCACGGCGGCGTTTAACCCCACAGCATTATCTTAAAAGCCCCGCTGAAATGGTAGTACTTTTTGCAGATTTACCTGAGGCCTTGGAAAATACTATCGAGATAGCGCAAAGATGTGCATTTAAAGTCTACAAACGAGATCCCATTCTACCAAAGTTTGCGGATGATGAGGTTGTGGAACTGCGCCGCCAGTCCAATGAAGGGTTACAGCGTCGTTTGGCCGTGATCCCGCATGCGGTCTCTGTCGAAGATTATCAAAAGCGCCTTAATTTTGAGTTAGATATTATTGAAGGTATGGGGTTTCCAGGCTACTTCTTGATTGTGGCAGACTTCATTGCTTGGACGAAGAGGCAAAATATCCCCGTTGGGCCGGGCCGGGGCTCTGGCGCTGGTTCACTTGTAGCCTATGCGCTAACGATTACTGATCTTGATCCGTTACGCTATGGGCTTTTGTTTGAGCGATTTTTGAACCCTGAACGTGTTTCCATACCCGATTTTGACATTGATTTTTGTATGGATCGCCGCGAAGAGGTAATTCGCTATGTTCAGAAAAAGTATGGTCGAGATCGTGTGGGCCAAATTATTACTTTTGGTGCGCTTTTATCCAAAGCGGCTGTGCGCGATATCGGCCGCGTGCTGCAAATGCCTTATGGCCAGGTGGATCGTCTCTCCAAAATGATCCCTGTGGAAGGTGTGAAGCCAGTCAGCATTGAAAAGGCATTAGCTGATGAACCGCGTTTGCGTGAGGAAGCTAAGGCTGAGGAAGTGGTGGAGCGTCTGCTGAATTACGGCCAGCAAGTTGAAGGTTTGTTGCGAAATGCATCAACTCATGCTGCGGGCGTTGTGATAGGGGATAGGCCTTTGGATCAGTTGGTCCCGCTATACCAAGACCCACGGTCAGACATGCCAGCGACCCAGTTTAACATGAAGTGGGTCGAGCAAGCTGGGCTGGTGAAATTTGACTTTTTAGGTTTAAAAACTCTGACCGTAATCCAAAATGCAGTTGACTTAATCAACCGCGCGCGCGCCTTGCACGTCTCTGCTGACGGTCGGGTCCTCTATACGCCTGCTGCCGGTACAGAGGGTGATATTAGTGCAATTCCGTTAGATGATGAGGCTTCATATGCGCTCTACTCTGCTGCCAAAACTGTTGCTGTGTTTCAGGTTGAATCTAGTGGTATGATGGATGCGCTTAAGCGTATGAAGCCCAACTGCATTGAGGACATTGTGGCCCTGGTCGCTTTGTATCGTCCAGGTCCAATGGAGAATATCCCCAAATACTGCGAGGTTAAAAATGGTCTCAGTGAACGAGACTTTTTGCATCCATCCGTCGACCATATCTTGGATGAAACCCAAGGTATTATTGTTTATCAAGAGCAGGTTATGGAAATTGCGCGGCAAATGGCGGGATACTCACTCGGTGGTGCTGATTTGTTACGTCGCGCAATGGGTAAAAAAATTCAAGAAGCGATGGACGCAGAAAAACCTAAATTCCTGATTGGCTCTGCGGCTAATGATGTTGATGAAAAAACGGCAAAATCCACATGGGACTTACTCGATAAATTTGCCAATTATGGGTTTAATAAATCTCACGCTGCAGCCTATGCAGTTGTTAGCTATCAAACTGCTTGGCTAAAGGCTAATCATCCAGTTGAATTTATGGCTGGTGTTATGAATTGCGATTTGCATCTAACAGATAAGTTGGGTGTTTATTTCAACGAAGTGCGCAAAGGGCTCGACCTGCCTTACACGCCGCCTTGTGTAAACCGTAGTCAGGCGCGGTTTGATGTGGTTGATGGAATATTAGTTTATGGCTTGGGAGCGCTTAAAAACGTTGGAGTTGATGCTATGGAATTGGTCACGCAAGGTCGCGGCGACAAACCTTTTATTACGCTGTTCGATTTGGCCCGTAGGGTGGATCTCAAACGTGTAGGCAAGCGGCCCCTAGAAATGTTGGCGCGGTCTGGTTCTTTTGATCAATTAGATCGCAATCGGCATAGGGTATTTGACAGCCTAGACGCTTTGGTTAGCTACTCAGCCGCTGTGCATCAACAACGCAACTCAAGTCAGGTAAGCCTGTTTGGTGAGGGCGGTGACGACCTGCCCGAGCCAAGGCTGTCGCCGGTAGCCAACTGGCTGCCGGCGGAGCAATTAGCAGAAGAGTTTAAGGCAATTGGGTTTTATTTATCCGGTCATCCCCTTGATGATTATACGTCTTCATTGAAGCGCTCGGGTATTATCACACTGGATCAACTTATCGAAAAAGCCAAAAGTGGCCCGCTTGTGGCTAAGTTGGCAGGCATTGTGGCTGGTCGGCAGGAGCGCAAATCGGCGCGAGGCAATCGCTTTGCTTTTGTTCAACTCAGCGACACTACTGGAAATTACGAAGCCACTATGTTTAGCGACACATTGGAGGCATCTCGGATTCATCTTGAAGCAGGTTCTAAGATTGTATTGAGTGTTGAGGCCACCATGGATGCAGAGCAGCTCAAATTGTTGTGCCGCTCTGTACAGCCAATGGATGGTGCTGTTGCCCAGCTAGGCGCTTCTGGATTGCGGGTTTATTTGGATAACACTGCTGCTATCGACCGTGTGGCAACAGTTTTGCGTGAAGCCATACGGGCCACAAAAAATGGTGCTAAAGGTCCAATTTCGTTTTGCTTGCTCAATGAGAGCCTACCAGGTGAAGTGGACATGGAGTTGGGCCAAAATTTTCCTGTTACGCCACAAATTAAAGGTGCATTAAAAAGTCTTGAAGGCGTTTTAATGGTCGAGGATCTTTGAGTTTTTGCGACAGGCCCAGTTCGAGGGTAGTTTCTTGATTAGTAGTGAGGTGGACGTTCATCACCTAGAATAACGGCACCGCCGTGGTCTGACTGTCGGGCTGCAGTGCGCTGGGCCAGATGATCAACAATTAGATTAAGACGCCGTAACTCGCTGTCTTGCTTGGCCATTACATCCGAAAGCTCTTCCACTGTACGGGCAAGATGAGCAATTTGTTCTTCTAATATTTGTGTCATGATTTACATGTGCGGGATAGCGCGTCATGGATCAAGGGCAAATTAATCTTATGCTGCCTTTGTCCGATCTACACTCGCATGTTGCCCCTTGGCGCTGGGCCGGCTAAATGCAGGCCACCGATTATGAGGTTTATTATGGCCAAACAGAAAAAAGAACGGAAGCCTCAGGCGCTGCCACCGAAAGGTTTTCGCGATTATTTTGGTATTGATGTGTCTGAGCGCACTAACATGCTAAGTCAGATTGCGGATATCTATCACCTTTACGGCTTTGAGCAGCTCGAAAGTAGCGCAGTAGAAACTGTTGAGGCTTTGGGTAAATTCCTGCCGGATGTGGACCGTCCCAATGAGGGTGTTTTCGCATGGCTTGAAGATGACGATTGGCTGGCGCTTCGCTATGATCTGACTGCACCTTTGGCGCGGGTTTACGCCCAGCATCGCAACGACCTCCCTAGTCCATACCGCCGCTTCGCGATGGGGCCGGTTTGGCGTAATGAAAAATCTGGACCTGGAAGGTTCCGCCAGTTTTATCAGTGTGATGCGGATACGGTTGGTTCCGCTAGTATGGCTGCTGATGCTGAGATTTGTACAATGCTGGCAGATACCTTGGAGCGTGTAGGCATACTGCGTGGAGATTATATTATTCGCGTCAACAACCGCAAAGTGCTAAATGGGGTTATGGAAGTTGCAGGTGTTTTGGATTCGACTAATCCAGAGAGATTTACTGAAGAACGTGGCATTGTCCTACGCGCAATCGATAAGCTGGATCGATTAGGTTTGGCGGGAGTTTGCCAACTTCTTGGTACTGGCCGCAAAGATGAAAGCGGTGATTACACAACCGGCGCCGGTCTCGATGATGCACAGGCCAAGATTATTATGGGGTTCCTGGAAGCGCTTGGAGCAACTTCGACTGAGACATTGAGCAACTTGCGTGCATTAGTAAAAGGATCTGCAGTCGGTGAAACTGGTGTGAATGAGTTAGAACAGATATTTAACATGGTCACCGCACAAGGCTACGGTGATGACCGTATTATTTTAGACCCGTCGGTTGTGCGAGGTTTGGGCTATTATACTGGCCCGGTTTATGAGGCTGAACTAACCTTCGAAATCAAAGATGAAAAAGGTAGGCCGAGACAATTTGGCTCTGTGGCAG
>JAVLEV010000109.1:0-7257 GCA_031920365.1 Planktomarina sp.
GCATTTAGAACGGTCAATAAAGCGCTGTCTTGGCGTGTATCCACATGAATTTTACTAGCTATAATCTTCCCCCGCATATAGTGTTCTCGGGGTCCATTGGCAGGTAGGCCAATTGCGAGTGGCCCAGACAAGCGTGTCCGGGGTTTGGAAGGTAACCCTAGCATTTTTTTGATTAAGGGAACCACGAAAACTTCTCCGCAGACCATAGCTGATACAGGGTTACCGGGTAAGCCAACCATTGCTATATTGCCCACTTTTCCAGCCATAAGCGGTTTTCCAGGGCGCATGGACACCTTATAAAATGACTGCTGCATCCCGAAGTTATCGGCAGCTTGGGCAACTAAATCATGGTCCCCCTCGGATGCACCGCCTATGGTGATGATCAGATCTGCTCCGTGAGCAAGTTTGAAAACTTCTCCAAGAGATCCTAGTCGATCGCGGGCAATTGGTAGCAAACTCGTTTCGGCGCCAACCTGCTGTAGCATCGCGGCGAGCCCATAAGTATTTGAGGCGATAATTTGATCGTCGCGCGGGGTCTCTCCGGGTTGAACCAGCTCATCCCCGGTTGCTATAATAGCTATCTTTGGTTTACAGGTGACCAAAGGCATGGCGGTGTTCATTGACGCTATCAGGGCTATATCTTGAGGGGTTAGCCTGCGGGGTGCACTTAAGAGATATCCTACGGTGAAGTCCCCGCCCGCAGGTCGAAGGTGCGCCTTGTAATTAGGACCATCTGATATCGTTATACAGCCCCTTTCCTCCGTCACATGTTCTTGAATCAAGACATGATCTGTGCCTTCAGGCATAATTGCACCAGTAAAAATACGAGTGGCCTGTCCTGTGCATACCGGCTTGCAAAAATGATGACCAGCCGCAGATTCGCCTATAACTTTCCATGATTTAAGCCCTTCGCTTAAATCAAAACCTGATATAGCGTATCCGTCCATTGCAGACACTGAGAAAGGAGGCTGGTCGCGATGTGCTCGGATAGGATGTGCTAGGATGCGGCCAACAGCATGTTGTAGTGGAATTGGCTCAGAGTTGAGTGGTTTGGAGAGTGCCAGAATATGGTCCAACGCTTGGTTCACCGAGATCATGGCGCTGTACGATTCCATGTACCAGACTTACCACCTTTCTTCTCTACTAGCTGTATCATTGATATTGTGATGCCCTTATCAATTGCTTTTAGCATATCATATAAAGTGAGAGCTGCGGTTGTGGCTGCGGTTAATGCTTCCATCTCAACGCCAGTTTTGCCCCTAGTTTTTACAATAGCATGGATCAACACCGTGTTGGTGATTGTGTTAGGTTCAAGATCGACAGTAACCTTCGTGATAGGCAGTGGATGGCACAATGGGATTAGCTCAGCAGTTTTTTTTGCTCCCATTATACCGGCAACGCGCGCTGTGCCCAGAGCGTCACCTTTGTTGAGGTTCCCTTCAATCAATAAATTCATTGCTTCTGCAGTTAGCTGCACAGTGGCCGTTGCCCAAGCTGTACGCGAAGTTTCAGCTTTCTCGGACACATCCACCATATGAGCGTGACCGGCGTCGTCTAAGTGCGTAAGTTTTGACATCTATAACCTATCTGAAATTTGAGAATTAGCCAAAAGTTCCTGCGTCGCTACTGCCACATCGTTTTGGCGCATGAGGCTTTCTCCAATAAGAAATGCACGGGCGCCGTAGTCCGCCAAATCTGAGAGGTCAGCTGAAGTGTAAATCCCACTTTCCGCTACAACCAATTTACCTTCTGGAACCCGTGTGGCCAACTCGCGTGTAGTGTTGAGGGTGACTTCAAAAGTATTGAGGTTGCGATTGTTTATGCCTAAGAGAGGAGATTTTAGGTCTAATCCGCGTTCTAATTCTCTAACATTATGTACTTCAACAAGCACATCCATGCCCCAATTAAAAGCGGCAGATTCCAGTTCTGCGGCCTGCATGTCGGTAACTGAGGCCATAATGATTAAGATGCAATCAGCACCTAAAGCCCGAGATTCTGCAACTTGGTAGGTATCATACATAAAATCTTTGCGAAGGACGGGCAGGGTAGTTGCTGCTCTTGCTATGCTGAGATAGCTATCATGGCCCTGAAAAGATGGTTCATCGGTTAAAATAGATAGGCAAGTTGCGCCCCCATCTTGATATGCTTTGGCCAAAGCCTTTGGGTCAAAATCCTTACGAATTAGGCCTTTAGATGGCGAAGCTTTTTTTATTTCTGCAATTAGGGCATAGCCAGTTTTTGCCTTCACAACAAGATTGTCCGCAAAGCCTCGCAACGGGCTCGCAGTGCTTGCTGCTGACTCTACATCTGACAAACTGTACCTTTTTTTGCGCGCGGCTATCTCGATAAGCTTGTAGGATTTGATCTTCTCTAGGATGGTCTCAGTCATAGGGATATCCAATTGTTATGCAGCATTAGTGACGGCAGCCAATGCGGTTACTTTGGCCTTGGCGGCACCACTGTCGATAGATATTATGGCAAGGGCAACGCCGTCGTGCAAATTGTCGACCTTGCCTGCAATCAACAAGGCGGCTGCGCTGTTGAGCAATACAGCGTCTCGATACGCAGAGCTTTTGCCGTCTAGAAGTGCCATAAAAGCTTTGCCGTTATCCTTAGGAGTTCCACCCAGTATGGCTTCAAAAGGATGAACTTGTAGGCCGGCGTCTTCGGGATGCACTTCAAGATCATTAACCTCGCCATTAGCTAAAACTGCTACTGCGCTAGTCCCCGTAATTGTTAGCTCGTCAGTACCGTCTGAGCCATGCACTAACCAGGCTGATTCAGATCCCAAGGCCATTAATGTTTCAGCCATTGGACGAATTAATTCTGGTGAAAAGGCTCCAGTTAATTGCCGTGTCACACCTGCTGGATTGGTAAGAGGGCCCAGAATATTAAATATTGTGCGGGTACCCAACTCAGCGCGCGCCGGCATAACATGTGCGATCGCTGGATGATGCATCGGCGCCATCATGAAGGCTATACCTATTTCGGATAGTGCTTTTTCCACGATATCGACACCAACCATCACATTGATGCCCATTTGGACTAATGCATCTGCTGCGCCAGACTTTGAACTCAAATTACGGTTACCGTGTTTGGCTACCGGTACGCCTGCGCCAGCCACTACAAATGCTGTAGCGGTCGAGATGTTTAATGTACCTTTGCCGTCGCCCCCGGTTCCAACGATATCTATCGCGCCTTTTGGTGCCATCACCGCATTGCACTTTGAACGCATTACAGCGGCCGCTGCGGCATATTCATTTACCGTTTCACCACGGGTACGTAGGGTCATTAAAAACCCACCAATTTGGCTAGCTGTTGCTTCCCCGTTGAACAAAACTTCAAAGGCGGTTTCGGCCTCGGCTAGCGTAAGTGCGCGATCTGCCGCTATACCAATTAGGGGTTGCAGGGCAGAGATCATGTAGTAGCCTTTGCTATATTAAGAAAATTTTGTATCAAATGATGTCCGTGTTCTGAGGCTATACTCTCTGGATGAAACTGTACTCCATGAATTGGTAGAGTATTGTGCTGTAGCCCCATTATGGTGCCATCGTCCAGTGTAGCAGTAATATTAAGGCACACAGGCAGAGAAACGCGCTCAATAACTAAAGAATGATAACGGGCAGCTTTAAATGGGGTCGGCAACCCAACAAATAAACCCTTGCTGTTGTGCTGCATCTTGTCCACTTTTCCATGAATAATTTCATGACAACGCACGATTTTTCCACCAAAGGCCTGGCCAATGGCCTGATGCCCCAAGCAAACGCCCATCAGTGGGGTATTGGTTTCAGCGGCTGCCGTTGTGAGCTCAACACAAATGCCAGCCTGTGAGGGATCAGATGGACCTGGTGATAGCAGAATAGCTGTGGCGCCAATACTCATCGCCTCCTGCACGCTCAAAGCATCATTGCGTTTGACCAAAACATTGGCCCCTAGTTCCCCAAGGTAATGGACTAAATTATAAGTGAAGCTGTCATAATTATCGATCAGCAATAACATTTGATGTCCTTTATGTTTTTTATATTTTAGCGGGCCTAGCGGAATAATTGGTCTATTAAACTCGTGGTTAGTCGGGATATAGATGGACAGGTAACCATCCTACCGTCAAGGGAAACTAGGAAATTTTGGTGTTTAAAAGGCGATACATGTGGCTACCGTTCTCTAATGGACTAATTCGTGGTATTATTATCGGGACTAGCCTACTTGCCGTACTCTCTTTGTCCAATGAAATTTTAGGCTCAAAAGTGTCGGGCGCAGGGCTCTTTGTAATTTATCCGCATAAAACTCCCAATATTTCTGTTGGTACAGTTGTCCTCAAATCAAAATTTCAGAGCCGCCCGAGTATACGGTTTCCAGGAAAATTGGATACCAAGATAATACAATTCAGAAACTTGGAGTTATGGGTTGGACGATCTACCCAAAAAAAGTTAAAATCCGCCAATTGCCTCGCTAAGCCATGCGTGTATATTGGGGATCACTTGCTCCAGTTGCGGTAGGTCATTAATGCAAAGCATTTTAATATTGTTTGTTTCTATGATGGGATAAAGCAAAGCCCAAACCTCCGTTGCAGGCCGTCCATTGCCCTGGCCACTGTAAATATGAAGGTGATCACTATGTTTATGAAAAACCGCCTGATTATTAGAAATACTTGCGTGATTATGCAGCCCTTGGGGCAAAAATTGATTCAAGTCTCTAAATCGATAGGAAATGTTTGCAAGAAACTCTTTTGGGTGATCTGTGAAAAGCTGATCCATCCTTGAGCGCAGAAATGGGTGCACTACATGCGCTGCGGCGAACAGCCTATTGCATTTAAAACCCATCATTCTTGCGGCATTTATTTGCATGTAATGGTTGAACTTGGCTGGGTTAACTTGCTGGACAAGGTCATGCTCCAAATTACTATAATCCACCCATTGTCCCCGCAATACGGGCTTTTTCCCAACGAACACGTCCCCTACCGAGAGAGGGGCGGTAAGAAAAACGTCATCATTAAAATATAAAAACTTTTCGGCAAGGCCTTGGATCCGCCAGAGGAGGGATTCTATTGCTAAAGAGTTAAAGGTTGGCAACATATCTTCGTAACCTGCATAAATCTCATTATGGTAAGAAAAGTTTATTTTTTTCTTCAATATATCAGACAGACTGGACAGGTCTGGTGTGATGCTATCTACTAAAATCCAAATTTTTCGTATCCAGGGCGCGTTGTTTTCAATTGACCTCAAGCAGTATAAAATCTCATCGTTGCAAGCCCAACGGTGAGGGTTTAAACCATTTTCATGCAAATGTCTGTCTGATCGCTCTATGTAAAATTGCCGTTTTATGCGGTGACTATCAGTGCTGCCATCTACCCAAGTTATGACTGCATCAATTGGATCTTTATTATCAATTTCCATCATCACTTTTACACCTCGATTTATCAAGTACATAGCCCTCATTTTGGGACTTGGTAGAGCCGGTATGGTCAGCCTAAATATTTTTTATCATTTATTTTCAGTACTGCCCGCCAACATGGTACTGTAGGGTAACCATTTTTTGCAGCATTTTAATTATTCGAGCTTAAAGGTGGTGGTCCCGACAGGATTTGAACCTGTGACCCCTCGCTTCGGAGGCGAGTACTCTATCCAGCTGAGCTACGGGACCATTCAACTCCAGCTGATAAGTAAACTGGGTTTAGCAATTGGCTTACTGTTGTTGCCGCCATGTTACAATAACTTAACTAAATAAGTTCCTAGTATTTGACTACATATATTTATCTAATGAAGCTAATTTAAGCTATTTTTTTAATTCCGTACTCTTAAGTAGAGGCCGTTGGTCCTTACAATCCGTTTTAAAGGTTTGGTTTTCTGTTTCCGTATTGGCTTGGTCCACTCAAACTGGAACCTTCCTTATTCTGCGTTGAATAGTCGGAATGTTTGTTAAGTGTATGATTTTTTGTAGTGCCTTAGGTAGCTTATTTTCCCCAGAGGCGATTTTCGCCACAATCTATGTGTACGAAGTTGGAATTGGAATACCGTCCAACACCGCCGGCTGCACAGGAAGACGCAGCTCGGGCTATTTGGCGTACCGATTTACCCTGCATTCGCAGATCCGCGGCTTGGCCTAAGATGTGTAGTGATTTCTTGGCAACGTTGCGAGAGTTCGAACGTAATAGAGCATTTGTTGCAGGCGTACGATAGCCAGATAACATAAGAAAAGGAGATTGTGTGTCGAGAAGTTGTTGAGCGGCAGATATAATATCTACGGCGCGGGTGTCTATCATACACATTTTATTTTTACGCCAGTCGCGCATAAACCAATTTACCTCAGCAAGAGCATCTTTTATGTAATTTCCTTCTATCCAATAAATTACATTAAGGGTTTCACTTGTTCGTGTGGAGTACATTTTTATACGACGTATATCGCCCGCACCACGCAAAAAACCAGATGCTTGCGCATAATTCGGAGCAGCAACGAGTGCAGTGGCTGCAAATGCGCCCAGCAAGCTACGTCGGGAAATTTCAGTCGTTTTATAGTGCATATTGCATTCCATTCGTGCAATCAGTTTTTGTATAGCATTCCTCGTTACTATCGCATGAATATGACATGTCTGAACTAACGAGCAAAGCCTTGTGCAGCAATAATGACTAAATAATTATTAAATGAGCAAGTTTCCGCACATAATGTACCACTAGTAAACACTGCGGCTTAAGCGATACAATTATAAAAAGCTTATAAAAATACCCTAAAATCTATTAGACATTTTGCTTTAATGAGTTCATTCGTTTCATGACTAGGTTTGTTGGGGTTTGTCGTGCAGATTTTTAGGCTTAGTTTTATATCTTTATTATTTATAAGCTTAATTATTGTCTCAAGTTTTGTATTGTCTTCGGCCACCGCGCAATCCATTAGTTTTAGGCAGGCTGTAGCCAAAACAGCTGCAACTGACCCCCTGTTGTTTAAATTTTATAAAGCCAACGATTTCAAATCGTTGTGGGTAGGCGATACCAATATTGAGCATGAGCGTTTTAATTCCCTTATCCAGGCTTTTTTAGGATCTGCTGCACATGGATTGCCTCCTGAGAAATTTGGTGTTGATGTTCTTTTGGCCAAAGTTGTGGCTGTGAAAACAGATGGACAGCTTGGTAATCTGGATGTTGAGCTGACAATTGATTTTCTAAAATATGCTCGTGCTGTAGGATTCGGGTTATTGGTTCCTTCGTCTGTGGATGAAGAAATTGTACGCAAAGTTGACTATCAAGACCGTTATAATCTTTTAAT
>JAVLEV010000110.1:0-7120 GCA_031920365.1 Planktomarina sp.
GGTATACTGTTTTATCGTACATTTCTGTTTAGAGTTTTGAAATATTCAAATTAGAAATTTAATGCTAATCTAAAAGAGACATGCCGACGGCAAAGTAACTAAGGTTTTCACCAATTTCACTCGCCGTTTATAAAAATAAGAATATGCATTAGGAAGTTACTAACTTGCCCATAAAGTACATCCTACAAGCCGATTACCATCTTGATTTTAGTCAACTAGGCGCTATTTCTTGTCAATGGTCAAGAAAACAGAACTTAGTGACGAACATATTAGCGACATCATACAGATGGCGTTGTCCGATCATGTTAGCTTTGCAACGATCCAAGCCGAATATGGAATTAGAGACAAAGACGTAAAGGCACTGATGCGAGACAATCTAAAAACTGGGAGCTATCGAGCATGGCGCAAACGCGTACGTGATTTTAGTGACCGAAGGGAAACTTACAAATAGTTACCACCATGAATAGAGCCTCCCAAAACGAAAATTTTGTAGCAGTCCCGGCAGGCCGATTAGTCAGGCTGGGTCACATAAGCACAGTGACTGCCAAAGTTGCCAGCACCATGGCTTTTGATGGTATAACTCAACTTACTACAGGGCAGATACCCGTGATCAAGGACCTCCTGCTCACGCCGCAAAATATCAGCCGGTTGACAGAACAACTTGCAAAAATGCGGGGCGCCGCAATGAAGATTGGCCAACTAGTTTCAATGGACTCCAGTGGCTTTTTATCTCCAGAACTGACCCAAATAATGGCACGGTTGCGCGATAACGCCTATGCGATGCCACCTTCACAACTTAAACAGGTTTTAAATGCACAATTGCAGATGGGGTGGCTTACCTCTTTCAAAAAATTTGATGTGCGGCCTATCGCTGCGGCTTCAATAGGGCAAGTTCATCGCGCACAGCTAAAGGACGGCCGTGATCTGGCAATCAAAATTCAGTATCCTGGTGTTGCCACCAGTATCAATAGCGATATTGCTAATATCGGTGTGCTTATAAAAATGTCTGGCCTACTTCCAAAAGGATTTAACCTGGCGGCCTACCTAGAAGAGGGCCGCAAACAGCTCCATGAAGAAACAAACTATGTCCAAGAAGCGACTAATCTTTCAAAGTTTAAAGGCCTACTTAAAGATGCTCCACAGTTTGTCGTACCGGCGGTCCACTCCGACTGGTCATCTCCAACCATACTGGCAATGGATTATGTGGACGGGGTTGCCATTGAGAGTTTAAGCAGTGCCACACAGGAGGTTCGCGATAATGTAATCATTAACCTTATCGAGCTTGCGTTGAAGGAGCTATTGGACTTTAGGCTGATGCAAACAGATCCAAATTTTGCCAATTACTTATATAATCATAATACGCAGCAGATAGTATTACTAGATTTTGGTGCCGTAACTAAAATAAATTCAGGCATTGTAAACAAATATAAAAGGTTGCTCTCTGCGGGCTTAAATAACGACACAGATGCGTTGATGGGTGCTGCCTCCAGCATTGGGTTTGTTGATTCCAGCACATCTATGGAGCACCATGTTAATATCAGCCAAATGATTAGCAGCGTATTTTCTGTGATCCTAAAAGACGGTAGTATTAACTTCAGTAATTTGGACCTGCCCCAGCGGCTCCAGATTGAGGGCCTTGCGCTGCTTGAAGACGGGTTTTTGCCACCAATCTTGCCAATCAATATTCTCCTAATACAAAGAAAATTTGCGGGGATTTTTCTATTAGCAATGAAACTTTCTGCAAACGTAAATATCAGGAAAATCTTACAGGCACAAAGGCAATTTAGACCATGACGCAACCTACACAGGTAGTTTGGTTTAAACGCGATTTACGCATCACTGATCATGCGCCTTTGTTGGCCGCATCTAAACAAAATACCCCTATCATACCATTGTATATCATAGAGCCTGACTACTGGCGGCAGCCATTTGCCTCGCGCAGACATTGGCATTATATTCACGATTGCCTTGTAGATATTGATGAAGCCTTAGCGGAATTGGGCCAACCTCTTATCATCAAAACAGGAGCCGCAGTTGAAGTTTTTACGCAACTACATCACCAGCATGCTATCAGCGCTATTTGGGCCCATGAGGAAACAGGGAATCGTTGGACCTATGACCGCGATATGGCTGTCCACTCGACATGTTCCAAAAATAATATCGTAATTCACGAGCTGCCATCGAACGGCGTTGTGCGTAGACTTAACAGTCGTGATAATTGGAGCGCCATCCGAAATACGCGTATGGCCGAGGGTATTTTGCCAAGGCCGCTTGCCCTACAGCCGGCACTTGACTGCAAGTCCAGCATTTTACTTGGGAAGGATGACCCAATGTTTGGTAAAACATCAATTGGGAATGTTCAAAAAGGCGGACGTAAGACTGCAGTTAATGACTTAGGCACCTTTTTAAACCATCGATCTAGCGCATACCTTCAACATATCTCAGCCCCAATTTTATCCGATATCCATTGCTCTCGCCTGTCGGCCCACCTTGCGTGGGGTGCGCTATCAGCAAGGGAAGTTCTACAGTCGATTGTAAAACGTCGCGCCCAACTCAATACTAAAAATACCAAAATCTTTGCACGTAATCTCAGTGCCTTCGGATCAAGACTTGCTTGGCGCTGCCATTTCATTCAGAAGATGGAGGACCAACCGGATATTGAGACGCACTGCATGCACCCTGCGTTTGAGGGTTTGCGCATTAGCGAGCACAATGAAACCCACTTTCAAGCATGGGCCACAGGAACAACTGGCTATCCATTTATAGATGCCTGCATGCGAAACTTAGCGGCTGAGGGGTGGATCACCTTTCGTATGAGAGCTATGCTAGTAAGCTTCGCAAGCTATCAACTTTGGCTTGATTGGCGCATAACCGGGGACCATTTAGCGTGTTTATTCACTGACTATGAGCCTGGCATTCATTATAGCCAACTTCAAATGCAATCAGGGGTAACAGGTATAAACGCAATGCGGGTTTATAATCCAATCAAGCAGTCCCAGGAGCATGACCCCGATGGGACGTTTATCCGGAAATGGGTCCCAGAATTGCGCAGCATACCTAATGAGTTCATTCATGAGCCCTGGAAACTCAAAGAGTCACTCTTCAATGAATCCGAAGCTTTTGGTATTGGAGGTTATCCCTCCCCGGTCGTTGATCATACCGTGACTGCCAGGCTTGCAAAGGAACGGATCACCAAGGTGCGAAATGGCGCGCTCTTTAGAAAAACCGCCTCTACCGTCTACAAAAAACTGGGTAGTAGAAAGGCCACACCTAAACGCAGAAAAAAAGTGGATAAAAAAAAAGGTGATCAATTAATATTAATCTAGAATTTAACAATTAAAATAACATGCGCAGTAGCGCAAAAAACGGTGTATTTTGATAGCGACCAAGAAGCCGGTCCGTATGTCACTATTCACGTAAGCTAATATCACAAATTCTGAGCTATCATTTTTAATAATTTTTTGGTGTACTGATACACTGAAGCCGTCTAGGGACGTTTAAAAGGTAAATAACCTTGAAAAGCTATGCGCCCTACTAGTAAGGATCCTCCTTACCATAACTTTAAGCCTTGTTGCATTAACGATATTTGATGCAATGGGATTAATAATCAAACATCTCTCAAGCAGTTATTCAGCAGCTAAGCTATTAGCCTGGAGAAGTCTCTTTGGACTAGTGCCACCAACCATCGCATTGTGGTCGTCATATGCATGGCGGAGGGGTGGAAGGCACCTGAAACTCCACCAATAGAAAGTGGCTCTTTTACGTGGGGCCATTGTAACCTTTGCACAACTTTGTTTTTGTATTTCCCTCGGGTTAATAGCTTTTACTGCAGCATCTACTATTACCTAAGCAAGCGCATTATTTACTACAGAACTTGTAATTTCAATCTTAAGAGAGTGCGTTGGGTGGGTCCGTTGGAGGCTATTTCAAGTAGTCGAAAGCTATAATTTATAACTTCGCTGAGTAAAAAAATTTACTGCCTCTGTTCAACCAGCATCAGGCATGCCACAAAATAGATATGTCACAAAAAACACTTAATAAGATGAACTTAATAGGGCTAGGCCCGAATAAGTTGGCTGAACTTCTGCTTGAAGTCAGTACTGGTAGCGCTGATATAAAGCGCCGTTTACGCCTCGAACTTAGCTTTCAAATTGGTTCCAGCGAACTTGGTAACGATGTCCGAAAACGGCTGGTGGCCATTCGAAAATCTAAATCCTATGCTGGATGGCGAAAACGCAAATCGCTTGTGAAGGATCTACAAACACAAATTGATATGATTTGCGATAAAATTGCCATTGATGACCCCACCCTTGCTTTAGCATTATTATGGGAATTCATCACAATCGCTCCGTCTGTTTATGAAAGAGTTGATGATACCCGTGGTGAAGTTTCTGCCGTTTTCAGTGCCGCCCGTGAATCGCTTCCAGCCATTGCCGCCTTAGCAGTTGTGGATCCACAAGCCTTGGCATCTAAAGTTTGGCGTGCGTTGCAAGACAATCTCTATGGAGAGTTTGATGGAATAATTGATCTTATGGCTCCGACGTTAGGAGATGATGGGCTCATGCATCTTAAACAGTTTGTCACTACCTATAATAATGAACCAGCTACACATGCAGATGAAGATCACGAGGCATTAATCTTTTTACGGTCTATACGAGGGGCAGATAGCAATCCCAATACACAAAAGATGCTACTTGTGAAAGCTTGGCTACAAGACATAGCTCTGGCACAAGGCGACACTGAAACCTACATAGAGCAGTACACGCCTCAAGATTTGATGCGGCCTAATGTGGCCGCAGAAATTTCACAAATTTGGCTAGATGCAGAGCGTCAAGATGAGGCGTTAAACCTTTTGGAAGCAGCTGATATTAATGTTGGGTCTGAGGGAATGGATGCGTGGGATACAGCGTACGTAAGATGTTTGTCGGAGCTGGGCCGCATAGAAGATGCTCGATCACATTGTTGGCTGCGATTTGAACAATCACTTAGCTCAGTACATTTGCGTGAATATTTAAAAACACTACCAGATTTTGATGATATCGAAGCAGAAAATTGTGCCAAAGAGTATGCCTTAACTTTCGTAAACTTTGATGTAGCCCTCAGGTTTTTGTTAGAATGGCCAGATTTATTTTTTGCGGCGCGTCTAATCCAAGTACGTAATAATGATATCGACGGAGATCTTGATTGGCACCTAATACCAGCAGTGGATAAGTTGCGAGATCGTCATCCATTATCGGCAGTCCTACTGCTGAGAGCGGTGATAACCGATACTTTAGTTCACAGAAAAGTTATGCGCTATGCTGATGCCGTAGAGCATTTCAAAGATTGCGCAGCTTTGGATGTAGAGATTAAAAACTATACCGAGTTTCAACCACATATTAGTTTTATTCAAGACCTCAAAACACACCATAGTGCTAAAACTGGGTTCTGGGATAAGCTTAATATGTAATATTGGCAATCTCACGACGGTTTATCAAACGCATATTTTGGTAGTATCTAGGCAAAATTTACAAATAAATATTCTTTAATAGATTCTCACGTTGCTCCAAGTTACCAGAAATTTTTTATCTAGCGCTTATTTGGGAGTAACTAGTAATTATAGCAGTATATTTATAATCGTGATTATAAAGTATTTTTGATAATTTTAAAAATCTTTAACCTCGGTACATTGCGCTAGAATACGCCTCTAGCGCAATTGGAAGTTTTAAAACGCGTCCAATACACGCACTGGCTGTGCATAAATCTTAAGAAGCTCATCTATGTCTTTTGTATCAGTCAACTCCCATAAATCTGATGGAAACAGTTTTGGGTTGTTTCTAAGTTGATAAACAAAAGTGGTGAAGTGCTTCAAAGCATCCTCTCCCGACGTTTCATTTTTTTCTGCACTTAGCGCTGAAGTAAACATAGTTTTGAATTTTCGTTCTTTGCCATTTTTATCAAAACTTATGACATTGAACATAAACGCCTCAATAATTTCCATGTGATCATCGCACTCGAATGTCGCCAGAAAGAAAAGCATGTCCTCAGATATTTTTTCAATTTTTTTACTCGAAGCATCATCATATTTTAACAATAGATCCTTAGAGAACCTTTTGGTATATGCCTGAAGCGGCATGTGGCCCGTCACAAACTGTACTGCAATATATCCACAGGTTAATTCTAGGACCCAATCTGGTGCAAATTTCATATCAGCCTCATCATCAATTAAGCCGGTCTATTTTAGCTTTCAGGACTAAATATGTGATTTTGTACCGGGAGATAAAAAATCAGTACTATTAATAATTACTGACAGTCCATTTTCTTTTAAAACAAGCGCATACGGAAATTGGTTTAAGCTCATTTTAAGTTGAGAATCTTTTGCGTCATCATTCTCGTGAAAAATGTAGCCATCTGGCAAGATTGACTGTGCAAGTTCCTTTAACTTGCGATTTTCTTCAAGAACCTCAGACATCTTTCCCTCGGCAACTTCTAGAACCTGCACAATACCTTTGAAGTCATCATTTTCGAAAACCGGCATATTTCGAAAATTTCCATCTACCATTTTGTTTAACGCTGTCTCACAGTCCAGGCTTGATTCGGCAATTTCAACATCTGATGTCATTATTGTATCAACATCTTTAGAAAGCACAGCCACGCCTTCTGCGTTTATAGCTTCAATTATATCCTTTTCGGTCAGGATACCTGCAGGTTTTCCATCTAATTCTACTACTAACACCGCACTATTTACAGTTTCCGCTATTACACTTAGCGCATCATTAATACTGCAGCCCACTACAACTGAAGATCTATCAACAGAACTTTCCATAATATGTAGTAATTTAGTTTGTTTTCTCTGAATAATTTCAGATAATTTCATTATATGGTCCTAGATTTTTATAAAGCTAATCTTTTTTTTACTATAATTATTTTACGCTTTTTTGCAATAAAAAATAGCTTGCGTACAGCTTTCCTCTGGGCCAGGCCGTTCTCATGAAACTCAAATTGCACCATATAAATCTATGCTCGACCAATGTTCCCAAAATGGGCCTTTTTATCGAAATATTCTTACCGTAGAGGATGAGGAAACCCAAAATTGCGACCCCTGAATGAAGATATGGGATTGGTGGGGTGCCTCCTTTGT
>JAVLEV010000111.1:0-7087 GCA_031920365.1 Planktomarina sp.
ACTCATACTTAAATGAAATTTCCAAGCGTAAAAAAACAGGTTTAAACCCCGAGCCTATTGCAGGTGGGGAGCTTACAAATGAACTCATCTCACAAATTAAAGATACTAAACACGAACAACGTAAAGCATCCCTTAAATTTTTTATTTATAATATTTTGCCAGGTACGACCAGCGCTGCTGGTGTGAAAGCATATTTTTTAAAAGAAATAATCCTTGGTCAATCTATTGTCAAAGAAATTTCTCAAACCTTTGCCTTCGAGATGTTATCTCACATGAAAGGCGGACCTTCTGTCGAAGTACTTCTCGATCTTGCGTTGGGCAACAATCAATCAGTTGCGTTGCAATCAGCCGAAGTACTGAAAACTCAAGTCTTTTTATACGACGCAGATACAGAAAGACTTAGCCAAGCGTACACCAAAGGCCACAAAGTAGCGCAGAGTATTCTTGAAAGTTATGCAAAGGCCGAATTTTTTACAAAACTTCCAGATATAGAATCAGAAATTAAGCTAGTTACGTATATCGCTGCTGAGGGGGATATTTCCACTGATTTACTCTCCCCAGGCAACCAAGCGCATTCTCGCGCAGACAGGGAACTACACGGTAAGTGCATGATCTCCACAATAGCGCAGGCTGAAATCCAAGACCTGCAGAAACAACACCCCAACAAACGCGTTATGCTAATTGCCGAAAAGGGAACCATGGGCGTAGGTTCCTCTAGGATGTCGGGAGTTAATAACGTTGCTTTATGGACTGGCAAGCAGGCTAGCCCATATATCCCCTTCGTGAATATTGCCCCTATTATTGCAGGAACAAATGGAATTTCCCCTATCTTTTTGACAACCGTTGGAGTGACCGGCGGCATTGGTATTGATTTAAAAAACTGGGTAAAGAAGCTTGATTCTGATGGAAACCCAATCTTAAACAGTGACAATAACCCTATTCTTGAGCAGGCATACTCTGTCACGACGGGGACAACTTTAACTATCAAAACAAAAGACAAAAAGTTATATGATGACCATAGTGGCAAAGAACTAGTCGATGTACAGTCATCCCTTACCCCTCAAAAAATTGAATTCATCAAAGCTGGTGGTTCTTATGCAATTGTTTTTGGCAAAAAGCTTCAGAGCTTTGCAGCTGAAATACTTGGGATTGAACTCAAATCTGTCTATGCGCCATCCAAAGAAATCTCTCATGAAGGGCAAGGACTCACAGCTGTAGAGAAAATCTTTAACAAAAACGCTATGGGTGTCACTGTCGACGGCGCGTTGTATGCGGGTTCAGATGTTAGGGTAAAAGTGAACATTGTTGGTTCGCAGGACACTACCGGCTTGATGACGGCGCAAGAGCTAGAATCCATGGCAGCCAAAGTGATCTCACCAACTGTTGATGGAGCCTATCAGTCGGGATGCCACACCGCATCAGTGTGGGATTTCAACGCTCAAGCCAACACTCCAAAACTCATGAAGTTTATGCATAAGTTTGGCTTAATCACAGCGCGAGACCCAAAAGGCGTTTATCACTCAATGACCGATGTGATCCATAAAGTGTTGAATGATCTTACAGTTGATGATTGGTCGATTATCATTGGTGGTGACTCTCATACTAGGATGTCTAAAGGCGTTGCTTTTGGCGCAGACTCCGGAACGGTCGCACTAGCTTTGGCCACAGGCGAAGCAACGATGGCTATTCCCGAGTCAGTGAAAGTGACCTTCAGGGGAGCAATGAAAGACCACATGGATTTCAGGGATGTTGTCCATGCAACACAAGCTCAAATGTTAAAAACATTTGGTGACAACGTCTTTCAAGGGCGTATTATTGAGGTTCACATCGGAACCTTGCTCGCTGACCAGGCCTTTACTTTTACAGACTGGAGCGCAGAAATGAAGGCAAAAGGGGCTATCTGTATTTCTGAGGATGACACTCTCATTGAATCTCTTAAGATAGCAAAAAGTCGTATTCAGATCATGATAGACAAGGGAATGGAAAATGAAAGCCGTACATTGCAAGGCTTGATAAATATAGCTAAAAAAAGAATTACTGAAATTCAATCAGGCGCAAAACCAGCGCTGACCCCAGACAATTCTGCAAAATATTTTAGAGAAGTTGTGATAGACTTGGATCAGATCGATGAGCCCATGATTGCAGATCCTGATGTTAATAATGTCGATATATCGAAAAGATATACTCATGACACAATTAGGCCAATTTCATTCTACAAAGCAGAGAAAAAAGTTGACTTGGGGTTTGTGGGTTCATGCATGGTCCACAAAGGCGATATGAAGATAGTTGCTCAAATGTTGAAAAATATAGAAAATACTGTCGGAAATGTTGAATTTAAGGCTCCTTTGGTCGTTGCCGCACCAACCTATAACATCATAGATGAATTGAAGGCAGAAGGTGACTGGGCTGTCTTACAAAAGTACTCAGGGTTTGAATTTGACGATAAAGCGCCAAAAGTTGCCGCCCGCATTGAATATGAGAACATGCTATACCTTGAAAGACCCGGCTGTAATCTATGTATGGGAAATCAAGAAAAAGCTGCAAAAGGGGACACTGTTTTGGCTACTTCTACGCGTCTCTTCCAAGGCAGGGTTGTCGAAGATACTAAGGAGAAAAAAGGTGAGTCTCTGCTTGCATCTACACCAGTAGTTGTTCTGAGTGCTATCCTTGGCCGGACGCCTAACATTGACGAGTACAAAGCTGCTGTAAAGGGAATTGATCTTACAAAGTTTACCCCACCCCCAGAAAAGCCTGAGTTTACAACTTCGGCTCATTTTTAGAGTTAGTCAAAGATCAGATCATTACGAGCAACCTGATAACAGGACAACCCGCTAAAACGCCCCTTCACTTAAGGCAAATTCATTCACATATACAAGCTATGAAAGTCTTGTCGAGCACGTGGGCAATTTTAGTTTCTAGAAGTTATAAGGTTAGGGAAAGCTCAATCCTGCCGCTTTTAGAGCAGGCAAAACCCGAGTTTCTAAATTGCGTTGGGTCAAAGGCCCTGTCACACGCAGCAAAACAGTACCATCCGGTCCTAAAATAAAAGTCTCAGGCAGGCCGTAAACGCCCCAATCCAATGCCATTTTAGCATCTGGGTCACTACCAGCCAAAGTATAAGGGTTTCCCAATTCGTGCAAAAAAGCCAAAGCTTTTATTGGATCATCTTTGTAGTTCACCCCGTAAACAGGAATGCCTTTTTGAGACAGATCCATTAAGGTTGGATGCTCCGCTCGGCAAGGCGCGCACCAACTAGCCCAGAAGTTAACTAACTTCACCCCAGCAGCCGCCAAATCACTTTGCACAAACGGCATGTTGCCCTCAAGTCTTTGCAATTGCACCAACGGAGCAGATTGACCTACAGCTGTGCTAGGTAAGGCATTTGGATTATCACGTTGCATGCCAACATAGGCAAGACCTGCAAAAGTTAAAAAAAACAAAACAGGTAAGCAAAGTAGTAACTTACGCATCTTTGCGCGCCTCGGCAGCATCTAAAGCTAATTTTATTGATCGACTACGCCGAATATATACAAATGACACCCATATCAAAGCCATCAGGCTAACACCGTAGGCACTAGTGACTTCCATAAAATACTCCCCTAAATCTGGTATCATTAAATCCGCTCCCGTGTTTCCAAAACCTTAATTCGCCGCGCCCGCAATTCGGAACGTGTGCCAATCAACAACAGCGTTAAAAACAAAAGTCCAAACCCCACCATTGACAGTAAAAGTGGTTGAAAAAATATATTTGAAATATTTTCTTGTTTCGCCCCATCAGCCAGGGTGACCGTAGTTCCCTGATGCAGGCCTTGGTTCCAAAACAATACCGCATAGCGGCTCAACAAAGCAAAGACAGAACCTACAAGGGCCAAAACCGAGGTTAAATCAGCCGCAGTCTCATCATCATCAATCGCAGCCCAAAGGGCGATATATCCTGCATAGAATAAAAACAGGATCAAAAAACTGGTCAAACGTGGATCCCAAACCCAATAGGTACCCCACATCGGTTGCCCCCAAATTGCTCCTGTAGCCAAGGCTATCAATGTCATAGTCATACCCACTGGTGCGGCAGCCTTTGCCGCCAGAACCGAGACATGTTGGCGTCGGATCAACCATACCAAAGAGCCAAAAAATATTAGTAAATAGCCATTAATCGCCATCAATGCTGCCGGCACATGCAAATAAATAATTTTTACAGTCGAGCCTTGGCGCATATCATCGGGGGTAAAAAAGAATCCCCAAATTAAGCCAGATCCCAAAAACAGGATGCTCAACCCCACAAGCCAAGGCAACCACCGACCTGACCAGCCCATAAACACCTTAGGGTTAGCCAACTTCCAAAATGTATTCCAAAGACGTTTTGTTGTTGAAGTCGAGTTCATAAGTTTAATCCTATACGTATTTTACGCAGGCAGTTAGCTAGTTCACCGAAGGTTGATCCGCAGTGCAGCCCCGGATGCAAAAGGTAGTATCGCTGCTGCGCCCAAGGAAATCGCCAAAATCAGAACCAGCGGTACATCAAAAGCCTGCCCTAAGGACGAAGAGCGAACAGCCTGGGCCCCAAAAATTAACGTCGGCATATACAGCGGTAGTACCAGAAGCGACAACAACAGCCCCCCGCGCTTAATACCTAACGTCAGCGTGGCACCGAATGCACCAATCAAACTTAATCCCGGCGTACCAAGAAGCAAAGAAAAGCACAACGTTGTACCCGATTCAAAGCTGAGGTTCAGAAAAACGCCCAAGATAGGCGCCGCAAGCGCCAAGGGTAGACCTGTGGTTAACCAATGCGCAGCAGCTTTAGCGATGTAGACCGCCTCTAGCGGCAATGGCGAGGTGGCTAGAAGGTCTAAGGTGCCATCCTCATAGTCCAACTCAAATATACGATCAAGAGACAACAAACAGGCCAACAGGGCACCAAGAAATAGTATGCCAGGTGCAACCAATGCCAATGCGGCTTGATCCGGGCCAAGTGCAAAAGGGATTAAAACTACAACAATCAAAAAGAAAATCAAAGCCAGCCCAAAGCCACCTCCAGAGCGCACCGCAAGACTTATATCACGCGTAAAAAGTTGGATCATTCCAACACCTCCTCGAATGCCAAGGATAACATTTTTTTAGAGGTTTTAAATTGTGATAAATCCAAACTGTCGGCCGATAGCTCCAGATCAATATGCGTGGTTAAAACCGCCGCGCCGCCACCTTGTAAATGCGCTCCTAATACTGAGCAAAACAGCGCCACATTCTTCTTATCCAGTGACGCTGTTGGCTCATCCATCACCCAAAGTCGGCAGCCAGTAACTAGCATACGTGCCAATCCTAGCCTACGCTTTTGGCCCGCAGATAGTGTCGCCGCTGGCCGTTGCGCAAGATCTTCCAGATTATAAGCGGCAAGCGCCGCCCCGGGGCCCGGGCCACAATAAATATTAGCCCAAAAATTAAGGTTTTCCAAAACGCTTAACTGTCCTTTAAGCCCATCCGTATGGCCGGCATAGGCAACACCTTCTGGTATAGAAATTTCTCCTATATCTGGCGTTTGTAACCCGGCGATGTAGCGCAGTAGGCTAGTTTTCCCAATACCATTGGGGCCAAGCAACACTAGCGCATGACCATGTCTCACCTCAAAAGTCACATTCTGCAAAAGAGATATTCCAGCCCGCGCAACGCTTAAGTTTGAAACTTTCAACATAGGCTATACCGGCAATAAGGCTAAGCCAACGCGGCGGCCCTCAGATAGTAAGACGTTATACGTGCGGCATGCCGTTGGCGAATTCATAATCTCAACACCGATACCCGCGTCCTCTAAAGCCGCACGGAAATGTAAAGGTAGGTGAGCGATATTTGCACCCATACCCACAAGCACCACATCAAGGTCGCTAGCGACATTCAAAAAGGGTTCTGGGTCATCAAAGCCCAACCATAGCCTACAAGACTGCGGCAACAAAGCGACACTACCTTCAAAAACTTCACCCGCAATTCGAAAAAAATTCGGCCCATAGCCATCCACTGGCCGACCATTATCAAAGCTGATCTCGCTTAGCTGCATCTACGCATCAATATTGGCAAATTGATTGCCATCGGTGTTACTAGGCTTGGACCAATCGCGTTTTACGCCAAGGCGCAAAAGTGTTGAACTAGCGATAAACACGGACGAATATGTTCCAACAAGAACACCCCAAATCATGGCGAATACAAACCCGCGGATTACATCCCCCCCGAGTATAAACAAAGATACTAATGCTAGTAGTGTTGTGACCGAAGTCATTACAGTCCGGCTCAGGGTTTCATTTATGGACAGGTTTAACACATCGGCAAGATCTTTTTTCTTATAACGGCGCAAATTTTCCCGCACCCGGTCAAACACAACAACGGTATCATTTAAAGAGTAACCTACAATCGTAAGAAGTGCCGCGATAATAGCTAGATCAAATTTGATTTGCAGAGCCGAGAATACACCAATTGTTAAAATAATATCGTGCACTAAAGCTCCAACAGCGCCTATTGCAAATTGCCATTCAAAGCGCAGCCAAATATAAATGAGGACCACTGTAATGGCTATAATAACTGCTAAAGCGGCTGATTGTATTAACTCACCAGAAACCTTTGGTCCGACAGATTCAACAGATGGAAAGCTAATCCCCGGAGCCACAGCCTGCAAAGCGGCTTCAACCCGCAACACTACATCTGAAGCTACAGATTCTTGGCCTTCTTGGGTTTGTATACGTATTTGCGTAACGTGTTGATCATCACGAAAGGAGGGATCAAACACTTCTGCAATCGAAATATCCCCAAGTCCCAACGGCTCAATCGCTTCGCGATAGGCCGCTACATCAACCGCAGTATTACTCTCTGCGCGAATGGTAGTGCCCCCTTTGAAATCAATTCCAAAGTTCAGACCAATGGTTAGAGTTGATGCCATCGAAAGGACAACCAAAATAGCCGAAATACCAATCCAAATCTTCCACTTTTTGAAAAAATCGACTGTCGTATGCTCTTTTACAAGTCTTAAGCGCATAACCTATACCTCCAGTGTTTTTGGCTTGCGCCATTCGAACCAGATAACAACCATGATCCGAGTTACAAAAAT
>JAVLEV010000112.1:0-6970 GCA_031920365.1 Planktomarina sp.
CTGCTGCTGGTGATAGTTTTAACGGTGGCTATTTAGGCTCATTATTATCAGGCAACAGCCAAGCTGACGCTCTTATGCACGGGCATAATTTAGCCATGACTGTTATACAATATCATGGCGCCATCATCCCTGAATGAGTGGTGTTAAATCAGAGGCACCTAACAGTGTCAGTAAAGCAGTTTCAGGATTTTCTGAGCGTGCAGCTTTTGCAATATCGGCGGCCTTTGGATCATTAAGCTTATTACCCTGACTAGTTTGGTAAATACAAAACGTGATCCACGCTTTTACGCCTTTGATAACGGCAGGCGATTTACCCGCTCGCAATGTGTCCAGAAAGCGGTATGAGACCTTATGGCTGCCATCCATTGCAATCTGATCAAGGCGATGTGCAAGATTAGGATTTTCAAATCGCGTCAATAAGGCTTTCGCATAGTCAGGTACCTGACTGCGAACTGAAGACGGCAAAGTCGCGCCGGCTTCTAGCATGAGATCTTCAACTTGCTGTCGTAAAGTTAAATCCGCAATCGCCTGATGTACGTAGGTATGGCCTCGGGCCAATCCAGCGTACGCTAATAATGAATGTGCGCCGTTTAACATTCGAAGTTTGCGTAATTCGTGCGGCCCCACGTCATGGACAAATTGAACTCTTGGCCAGTCTGGACGGAGCCCTGAAAAACTATCCTCAATCACCCATTCGCTGAACTCTTCTGTTGGCACTACCATTGGGTCACCACTAAGCTCTCGTATTGTATTAGTAGTGGCTGGCGTGATCCGGTCTACCATTGAATTTGGGAATTTGACGAGTTCCCAGTTGATCTCAAGGTTTGCAGCCTTTGCAAAAGCTGCAACAGCTCTTTTTAAAGTACCACCATTTTCTATCAGGTTATCACAGCTTAATATAGTAATTGGACGCATACGAGTTGCTAAACTCGTTGCGATGAAGCCAATAAGTGTTTGAATAGGGTTGCCAGCCAAATCTGAAAATATCGTTGGGTCTTCTAAATCAAGGGTGCCGCTAGTATTTAGATGGTACCCTTTTTCAGTCACTGTGGCAGAAATAATGTCGGCATCTGCCATTGCATTTAAAACTGTTTGCGCGCCTTCAGAAGCTACTAGGACGTTTTTTAGAACACTAATTTTTTTGAAGTTTTTGCCTTGTATGCTTAGTTTGTAAGAAAATTGCTGAGCAGCGAGGCCATCGCGGATTAAAGGTGATCGTAAGCTGACCCCTATAACATCCCACCCGCCTGCATCCGCAGTGTAATCAAGAATGTGTGCACGGGCAAAATTACCTAGGCCAAAATGAATAATTCGTCCCATTTATTTTCCTAACCTGTAAACAGTTCGTGCCAGATCTGTTGCTAGTAGCTGCGCCAAGTCCTCGGCATGGTCTCGGCCAAAAAGGCCTTTTTCTACTTGCTCGGCTAGGTGCAAAGCTACTCCACGTCGCCATAAATCATGTCGTGCCGGGATAGACATAAATGCTCGTGTATCATCATTAAACCCAGCAAGGTTATAATAACCTGCGGTTTCGACAACTTGATTTAAGTATCTTGCAATACCATTGGCGCTGTCGTGAAACCACCACGGTGGGCCAATGCGAAGGCATGGCCAATGCCCTGCCATTGGGGCCAGCTCGCGTGTGTAAGTGGTTTCGTCTAGGGTGAACAAAACTATAGTTAAGCTGGCAATATGCCCTACGCGGTTTAAAAGGGCCTCTAATCCATGCACCCAGTCAACAGAAATGGGGATATCTGCACCCATGTCGCGCCCCGAATCGATTAGTATTTTGGTATTTGTATTACGCCGACTGCCACCATGAATTTGCATAGTGAGCCCGTCGTCGACTGACATCTGAGCCATTTCAATAAGCATATGCCCATAGAACCGTCGTGCGTCTTCTAATGTACCATCGCCCAGTTTAATGCTTTGGTATAGAACATCAGGATGCTCCAGCCACTCAGTATGTATAACTTCGATTGCATGGTCTGTTGCAGTCGCACCCATTTTAATAAAGTATGCTCGACGGGACCTAACTGCATCAAGGTATCCGGAGTAGTCGCCTAAATCATACCCGGTCATTTCCTCTAATTCTTGCAAATTCTGCACAAACCTAGGATCGAGCGGATCAAGCACGCCATCAGGTCTAAATGTTGGTATTATACGCCCAGTCCAACCACTGTTCTTGATAGCGGCATGATGGTCAAGTTCATCCAAGGCGGCGTCTGTCGTCGCGAGTGTTTCTATATTAAAGCGTTCGAACAGTGCGCGAGGAAGATGGTCATCTTGTGCTATTTTTTCAGAAATCTGGTCATATATTGCGTCAGCTGTGCGCGCGGACAGTTCTAATGTAATTTGTAACGTTTCATGCAAAACATAATTTATCCAAGTGCGTGATGGGGTACCTAAAAAAAGATACCAATGCGCTGCAAAGGTTCTGAAAACTTCACGTGGATCGGCATCTTTTTTTCCTGATCCAATACCTAAGTTTAACAAAGAAATACCCTGTGAATAAAGCATGCGAAAGACGTAGTGATCGGGAACTACCAGAAGTTCAGCCGGGTTTTTAAATGCCTTGTTCTGTGCGAACCATTGTGGATCACAATGCCCATGTGGAGAGACGATCGGCAATCGTTGAATGGTTTGATAGAGTGCTTCCGTGGATGCGTTAAAATTGCTAGTCACTTTTGGCGCTCCGATAACTATATTATTGCTCTTGTACATACATTGCAGCTTGCATCTCGTCTGCGCAATGCTTCAAAACGATTAAAGATAAGGATGCATAATGAATATTGTACTAATAGGCTTGGGCATGGTTGCTGCTACGCACGTGACTGCTATCCGAAGTTCTGATCAAGGTTTTAAGCTGCGTGGCGTATTGGGGCGCGATCCCGTACGTACTGCTACCTTTGCAAAAGAAAATGGAACCCATGCCTACGCATCTGTGGCTGAAATAGCTGGAGATTTGGAAATTGATTTTGTTATTCTTGCAACACCACCTGATGCGAGGTGTGAAATTGTTAAAACACTAGTTGCAGCTGGCAAGCCTATCTTGATGGAAAAGCCGATAGAACGAGATTTAGCTGCTGCAACTGAAATTGTCGAAACCTGTGAAACGGCTTCTGTCCCATTGGGTGTGGTATTTCAACATCGCGCTCGTGAATCTTCAATAGTACTGAAATCTCTAATATGCGCGAGTGCATTGGGCGAAATATCTAATATTGACTTGCGTGTTCCATGGTGGCGTCATCAGCATTATTACGATGCTCCAGGACGTGGCACTTATGCACGCGACGGCGGTGGCGTTATGATCTCTCAAGCAATCCATACTCTTGATTTGGCTATGTGGCTACTCGGACCTATAGCCTCTGTTCAAGCTATGATGCGTCGTACCAAGTTGCATGTACTCGAAGCCGAGGATTGGGCTGGTGCATTGTTCGAGATGGAATGTGGCGCAATTGGGAGCTTGATAGCAACAACTGCTTCATATCCTGGTGACGCTGAGACGATCACGATCCAAGGCACTAAAGCTTCGGCGCATCTTGGATCAGGTGTTCTGACAGTTCGATATCTCAGCGGTAAAGTCGAGGTTTTTGGCGCAGCAGGGGCAACGGGTGGTGGATCCGATCCTATGGCTTTCACCCACGCTTGGCACCAATCTATAATTGAAGATTTTGCTTTATCATTAACCCACGGCCAACCGCCAATGGCACCTGCGCGCAGCGCTTTGCGCTCTCATGCGGTGATTGATGCCATGGAAGCTGCAAGCCGAAGTGGCCAACGTACGGAGGTGCCCCTATGCCATTAAGTTGTGTTGCCCTTGGGCTTGATCATCGCCATATTTATGGCATGACTGAAAATATGGAAAAAGCTGGGGTCGAATGCCTCGGTTTTTGGACCAAAGGAACGCCAGAAACATTAAGTGGTTACATTAAAAAATTTCCACACTTAAAGCGTTTTGTAAGTCTAGAAGATGCACTTGACTGTGGTGCAGATCTGGCACTTATCTCTGCGATTCCAGTAGATCGCGCTCAATTGACGGTCAGAGCTATGCATCAAGGAATGGATGTCATGAGCGATAAGCCGGGGTGTACCACTTTAGGGCAGTTAGCTGAAATTAAATCTGCTGTAGAAACGACAGGCCGTATTTGGTCAGTTAACTTTTCAGAACGCTTTGAGACGCCAGTTAGCACTCGTGCATCTGAATTAGTCGCCGCAGGTGCAATTGGCAAAGTAGTTCAAACTGTGGGCCTTGGTCCGCACCGTCTGAATCGTTCAACGCGGCCAGATTGGTTTTTTCAGCGGGAACAGTTTGGTGGTATATTAACTGATATTGCATCACATCAGATTGACCAGTTTTTACATTATACAGGTTCTGATACTGCGCAGATAACTCATGCATTTACAGCTAATTATGCAAATCAAAAAGATTTTGATTTGCAAGATTTTGGCGAAATCAACCTGCGTAGTGAGCAAGGCACTGGCTATATCCGAGTGGATTGGTTCACCCCAGATGCACTGCCAACTTGGGGTGATGGGCGCCTAACAATTCTTGGTACTGAAGGTTATCTTGAGCTACGTAAGTATGTTGATGTAGGCGGTGGTAAGGGTACTGACTACTTGATCTTGGTGAACCAATCTAAGAGTGAAAAAATAGACGCATCAGATGCTGGCTTGCCGTATTTTTCATGCCTTGCCAATGATATTCAACACCGATCAGAAACTGCTATGACGCAAGCGCACTGTTTTACTGTTATGGAATTGGCCTTACTTGCGCAACAAATGGCAGAATTGGAATGATTAATATTGCTATCATTGGTGCGGGTATTGGGCGTGAGCACCTTGCTGCATTACGCGAACTTCCAGGCGAATTTAGGGTAGTTGCTGTTGTTGACCAAAATTTAGAGCGTATTGAAGAAATTCGTGATGGGGATAACTTTGCTGCAGTTTCTGACATTACCAAAGTACTTACTGACTCTAAAATAGACGTCATAGACATTTGCCTGCCACCGCATTTACACGTTCCAGTTACGATTGATGCGCTGAATTCTGGAAAACATGTAATCTGTGAAAAACCACTAGCAACCTCCTTAGCTGATGTCGATTTAATTACTAACGCTGCAAGACAAAACAGACGCCATGTTTTTCCCGTATTTCAATATCGTTGGGGGCCATCACTTGCACAACTTCGCCACCTGGTTAGGCTAGGCTTACCTGGAGAAGTGCAGACAGCTTCGTTAGAGACACATTGGTCTCGCGGTGCAGATTATTATGCAATTCCTTGGCGTGGCACATGGGCTGGCGAACGTGGTGGGGCTATTTTGGGGCATGCCATACATAATCATGATCTACTCACTCATATTGCTGGTGACGTTGCCGAGCTATCAGCGATGACAACAACTCGAGTCAACGAGATTGAGACAGAGGATTGTGCGGCTATCAGCTTATCCATGACTTCAGGAGCGTTATGCACTAGTAGTATTACCCTTGGTGCAGCAATTGATGAAACCCGGATAAGAGTTGTATTTGAAAACTTGACGGCAACATCAGGTAATGCTCCTTATGCTCCGGGCGTGCCACAGTGGACATTTACGGCCCGCGTTCCAGATTACCAATTTGAGATTGACACTGCGGTTAGTGGGGCGCCTTTTGAGGCAAGCGGATTTCAAGGTTTTTTTACTGAAGTTGGTAAGTCAATTAATGCAGTTCCTAACTGTGCGGTTACCTTGAAGGAAGGGGCAGCGTCCGTTGCTCTTGTTACCGCTATTTATCATGCGGCACGCACGGGAGAAAGGGTCAAGCTCCCACTTTTATCTGATCATATGCTCTACAAAGGATGGATGCCATGAAGCAATGTTGGCGGTGGTTTGGTCCGGAAGACCCAATTGGGTTATCGGATTTGCATCAGGTTGGTGTGGAGGGAATTGTAACGGCATTGCATAATATTCCACCAGGCGAAACTTGGGGTCGGGATGCCATTGCTGAACGGAAAAATATTTTACATGCTAATGGGTATTCCTGGGATGTTGTTGAAAGCTTACCAGTATCTGAAGCTATTAAAACACAAACGAAGCTGATGACAGAACATGTTGCCGCATATAAGGCCAGCTTACATGCATTAGCCGCTCAGGATGTTAAGGTAGTTTGTTACAACTTTATGCCGATACTGGATTGGACGCGTACGTCACTGCGGGCTCCGCAAGCACATGGTGGTGCTGCTATGCTATTTGATCTTGTTGATTTTGCTGTATTTGATCTACATATTCTAAAACGCGAGGCTGGAATAAACGACTATCCGGTAGATGTGCTTGAAGCTGCAGAAGCGCGCTTTTTCAGTATGCCTGATACTTCTAAAATTATATTGCAAAATAATATTACTGCCGGCTTGCCTGGGGCTAACGATCGCTGGAGTGTTCAAGATGTACGTATTTTGCTTGAAACTTACACGGGCATTACGCCAGAGCGTTTGCGCACAAATCTAATAGACTTCTTGTCAGAAGTAGCACCAGTTGCACAAAGCCTTGGCTTGCGCTTGTGCTGTCACCCCGATGACCCACCGTTTTCACTTTTAGGATTACCTAGAGTGATGTCGAATAGTGATGATTACGCTGCAGTTCTTGAAGCTGTTAATCTTCCCGCAAACGGGGTTACTTTATGCACAGGTTCGCTCGGTGTTGTAGAGAGTTTTGATGGTCCTGCTTTTGTACGACGGCATGGTTCCCGAATTCACTTCGCTCATTTGCGAAATACAAAGCGCGTAGTGGGTTTAGATCCGCAACAACCTAATTTTTTTGAAGCAGCACATTTAGACGGTGACACAGATATGGTTGGTACTGTGCTCGCGTTGCTTGCTGAACAAAAACGCCGAATAGCTGATGGCCGCATTGATTGGGAAATCCCTATGCGCCCAGATCACGGCCAAGAACTGCTGAGTGACTTAGGCGGGCATAGTACGCCGGGTTACCCTTTG
>JAVLEV010000113.1:0-6910 GCA_031920365.1 Planktomarina sp.
GGATATACTAGCTCTTTTTACCCGATATTTAGAAAAATTTTCTGAAGAATATGGCTGTGATGCGCCCATAGTATCCGCGCAGGAAGCAGCTCAATTGTTGCAAGCTCCCTGGCCGGGTAACGTGCGCCAATTAATTAATGTAGCCGAGCATGCTGTGTTGCAAAGTCGCCGTGGTACTGGCAGCATATCATCATTGCTGATGGCTGAAGGCGATGATGAGCCCCCGGGCATGACTACGGAGGGCAAGCCGCTTAAAGAATATGTTGAGGCCTTTGAACGCATGTTGATAGATAACACAATGCGCCGGCATCGTGGTTCAATAGCTGGTGTTATGGCTGAACTTTGCTTACCCCGCCGGACTTTAAATGAAAAAATGGCAAAATATAATTTAACCCGTGCTGATTACCTTGGATAGACAAGCTATTATTTGGTTTTGACGGTGTTTTGAAAGTTTTCGATAGTATTTCTGGGTTCAGTAAATTTTAACCATTGTCTCTATGCTGGTTCACCATTACTGTTATGTAACTACTACCGCTATAAAGAGCTGTAGGTTTGTGGTTTTCCGCATTTTTGTGGCTTCGTTGAAGTTGCATGGGTGTGACGGAAGAGTGGCTCTTCGGGGTCAATGATATGACCCATATCTTTCAAACTTAGAAGGATTTGGGGTAATTAATGGGCAGAAATGGTTCTGTCGGATACAGTAACGCGATGACACAGGCTCTGGCCATAACATTGGATGAAGGTAGGCCTTTGAGCCACCCCCAAGTTGCGTGCATCGCCCTTAATAGACATCCCTTCGGTTCCAGTTTCTCTTTGGGGACTTGGCTGAACGATGCAAGTGGACATAATGGCAAAAAAGATGCTTATAGATGCCACGCACGCGGAAGAAACCCGTGTTGTAGTGGTCGACGGAAACAAAGTTGAGGAGTTTGACTTTGAGTCACAAAATAAACGGCAAATAGCTGGAAATATTTATTTAGCAAAAGTCACTCGGGTTGAACCCTCGTTACAAGCGGCATTCATTGATTATGGTGGAAACCGTCACGGGTTTTTAGCCTTCTCAGAGATCCACCCTGATTATTACCAGATTCCTGTAGCTGATCGTGAAACGCTGTTGGCTGAAGAAAAAGCCTATGCGGAGTCACTGGCTGCTGAGGCAGAGCGGGAAGAGCAAAAACCAAAGCGAAATCGCCGTCGTCGGGGAAAACCTGCCTTACAACGCAATTCGGATCCTTTAGAAACACGTGATGTATCGCCAATAGATGGCATGGAGACAATCGATCTGAACGGGGATGACATACAGGCTGCTAATGATGAGCTTGGTGTCGTACAAGGCGATATCGGTAACGCTGCGCAAGTGCCAGTAAAAGAAATATTTTTCGATGAATCGGTTAACATAGAGCAAAATGTAAAGTCACATGATTCTGACAGTGATGAAGATGATGAGCAGGATGATGTTAGCCGGGATGATGGAATAGAATCGGTAGCCCAAGAAGATGATAGCGATGATGTACATCCGGTGCGAAAACCGCGCCCAAGGCGGTACAAAATCCAAGAAGTAGTTAAAGTTCGGCAGATCATGTTGATACAAGTAGTGAAAGAAGAGCGCGGAAATAAAGGTGCAGCCCTCACAACTTATCTCTCGTTAGCAGGTAGATACTGTGTATTGATGCCGAACACAGCAAGAGGTGGCGGCATTAGTCGCAAAATTACTAATTTAGTTGACCGAAAAAAACTAAAAGAGATAGCCACAACAATCGTTGTGCCTGAAGGTGCTGGGTTGATCGTGCGCACTGCTGGTGCAAAGCGTACAAAAACTGAAATCAAACGTGATTATGAATACCTGCAACGGATGTGGGAGCAAATTCGTGCTTTTACTCTAAAATCATCAGCACCTGCTGCCATTTATGAAGAAGGTGATCTGATCAAACGATCCATCCGAGATCTTTATAACAGCGATATCGATGAGATTTTGGTGGAGGGTACTGAAGGCTACCAAAACGCTAAAGATACGATGAAAATGATAATGCCTTCGCATGCAAAAAACGTAAAAAATTATGTAGACACCATCCCATTGTTTGCACGTTTTCAGGTGGAATCTTTCATGGATGGGATGTTTAATCCCACTGTGCAGCTGAAGTCTGGTGGCTATATAGTGATAGGCATCACTGAAGCCCTGGTCGCGGTAGACGTAAACTCTGGGCGTGCTACCAAAGAGGGTAGTATTGAGCAAACAGCTTTGAACACTAACCTCGAAGCTGCTGAAGAAGTTGCGCGCCAAGTACGCCTTCGTGATTTGGCTGGTTTGATAGTGATAGATTTCATTGATATGGACGAGCGTCGCAATAACACTGCTGTTGAAAAACGGATGAAAGACAAATTACAAACTGACCGTGCCCGTATTCAAGTGGGTCGGATCAGTGGATTTGGTCTTATGGAGATGAGCCGCCAGCGACTTCGACCTGGTATGTTGGAAGCTAGCACTCAAGCTTGTAGTCATTGTCATGGTACCGGCCTTATACGGTCGCAAGATAGCCTTGGTCTCACCATCCTGCGTGAGCTGGAAGAAGAGGGCGGACGCGCCCGATCAAAAGAAGTGTTGATTAAAGCTCCAATAAGTATTGCCAACTTCCTAATCAACGAAAAGCGTGAGCATATAGGCCAAATTGAACTTCGTCACCGCATGGCTGTGCGTGTTGAAGCAGACTCATCTTTGATCAGCCCAGACTATGTGATCGAGAAGTTCAAGGTTGCCACCCGTGTAGTTCCTACTGCGCCTGCCACCGTAAGTTCTGTTGATATTTCATTGATGGAAGAAATTGATGACCAGGTTTCAGAAGGTGAGCAAGATGAAGTAGTAGAATTAGACACTGAAGAAGAGGCGCCCAAAAAGCGTAGACGCAGACGTCGCCGTAAGCGTACTGACGGTGACACTGGACGCACTGAGAGTCAAAATGAAGGTGGAACTATCGAGCTTAATTCTGAAAGTGTTCAATCCACTACGTCGGATAAGCTTGTGGACGCCACTGCTGGTGAAGAAAAACCTAAACGTCGCCGTCGTACCCGAGGTGGTGCTAAGTCCAGCGTTAGTGAACCTGAAGTTAATTCAGTTAGTGAGAGCGTGTTGGTTTTAGAAGATCAGACAGCTAAGGCGGCCGTTTTAGACCATACGGTTGTTGATACCTCTGCTGAGAAGCCTAAACGGATCCGTAAGTCTCGAAGGACCAAAGCACAAATAGAGGCTTCTCAAGTAGTGGTTGATGTATCTGTGGTTGCCACCCCAGAAAACACTTCCACCGTAGAAACGGTTGCGGCGTCAATCGTGGAACCTAAACCCAAACGCATCAGAAAACCTGTCGTAAAAAAGTCAGTTGGGGCATCTACTGAAACATTACAACCTTCAGAGGTTGTTGCTCTTGTGCCTGAGGTTGAAGTGGTGGCCGCTGTGGTAGAACCTGGGCCTGAAAAAAAACCTGTCACAAAAAAACGAGGCTGGTGGTCGCGAAGTTAACATAAATTTCCCTCGGTTTAATAAAAAGGTCTCTCTGAAAAGAGGGCCTTTTTTATAAAGATTTGTTGTCACATCGTATTGTGATTATCTTATTTTTGTATGAAAAATAAAAGCTGACTACCATCAGCCTCTTGCGACAACAGTTCATAACTACTTTCAAAGCAGAAATGTGGGACATCGATCATCGTAGCTGGATCATCGGCAAGCATGCGTAAGACTTCACCACTTTCCATAGACATCAATCGCTTGCGCGCTTTCAGTACTGGTAAAGGGCACAGTAGCCCAAGTGTATCTAGTTCTACATCCCAAATCATGAGTTAGACTTAGGCGTGATGTTTCACATTGTCCACATAGTTGTAACCAGCTTGAGGATGACCTTAGTTCTTAGATAGCTTATGGAGAGTTACAATAGTTAAAAGGTACCGATGATGTTTGGAATTGATTTATGGGATGCTGGGCTTCTACCAGCGATGTTTGTCGCGTTAATGGGTGGTTTCATTAGCTTCGCCAGCCCCTGTGTGCTGCCTATTGTTCCGCCATATCTTGCCTATATGGGTGGCGTTAGTATTGATGAAATGAACTCGACAGCGCATGCTCGCAGGCGCGCTATTTTGGCTTCAATATTTTTTGTATTGGGACTGTCAACAGTCTTTATATTACTGGGTTTTACAGCATCGACCTTGGGGCGTGTTTTTTTGTCTAATCAAGATTGGTTCGTTGTTGGAGCTGGTATTATTGTTATGGTCTTTGGGGTGCACTTTCTTGGTATTATTCGAATAAGATTATTAGACCGGGAAGCCCGTATGGATGGAGGGGACCGTGGTGGATCTACTTTTGGTGCTTATGTATTAGGCTTAGCCTTTGCTTTTGGCTGGACGCCTTGTTTGGGTCCCATTTTGGGTACTATTCTCGCGCTTGCAGCCGATACTGAAAACCCTGCTAAGGGTATTATTTTATTAGCTACCTATGCTGCTGGTTTGGGTGTCCCATTCGTACTTGTAGCCTTATTCTTTCCATCTTTAAAAGGTTTTATGGCTTGGATGAAACGACACATGCAGCGAATAGAACAGGCTATGGGCTTGCTACTGTGGACGGTGGGCTTGATGATGATTATGGGACAGTTTACGCGGTTAAGCTGGTGGTTTTTGGAACAATTTCCTGCTCTTGCTACACTTGGCTAAATCAATATAAAATTTTTATTTAGAATTAATAAAAAGGTTCTCATATACTTTGATGTCTTCGATGAGACCATCGATGAAAATGTATGACAAAAATACTTCTAGGTCACACAAATTTCAACTATAACGCTTTGTAAACTATATAGCTTAGATTAAACTGCTGTTTTATGTGGAAGAAAACGGCTAGCATCTTTGCGGGCAAAGTTACGCATCTTGTGTCCATGTTCGGCCATAAATGCCGCCACTCTCTCCGGATCCTTGCGAGATAGCTCGCATAACCACCAAGCGACAGATGTTTGAATGAACTTGTCATGATCATCTACGTATATGGCAATCCATTTGAGAACCTGTTCACGAATAGCCAAATTATTAGGTTTTGGGTTGCGGTGTTTAGTCCAAGGCAACGTAATCACAAGTACAGCGCGGCGAGTCCACATATGTGGGCTAAGCGTCCAAGCCTCAACCTCCTGGATTCTTGAAGAATCAAAATTTAATCGTCGTTGACCGGCCAAACACAGATGATCCGAAATAATTGATGAATCGAGATCTGGTACCCAGGACTTGATGAGAGCCCATGATGATACATCTTCTGGACGAATTCTCGATTGCGTTAAAAGTTTTGCAGCACATATCCGTCCCTCGTGGGCGTTACTTTCCCAAAGATCAGAGGCCAATTTTAGACGCTCTTCGAGCGGCAACTCTTGCCGCCACGAGCGAACTTGATCGTCCAAAACTTTTTTTTCAAGGCCCCAATAAGCTCTGTTAACCTTGTGATAGGCCCGCATCTCAGCTATTTTTTCTGGTACTCCGGAGATTTGCAGAGCAGCGATAGCATCTTCGATCAGCATATATTTTAGCCTTATATATTTTATTTACCATTTATAAAATTCAAGTTTTGGTTTGCTAAACGATCTTGTTTAATTTTATTATGCATGTAATGGGTCGCGTTAAACGTCCACCCCTGTATTTAACACTTTTGTGTCGGTAATTCATTCAACCGTTACTGATTTTGCCAAATTTCGTGGTTGGTCAGCATCAGTGCCTTTTGCCAATGCTGTATAATAGGCTAATAATTGAACGGGTACAGCATAAATGATTGGCGCAACTAATTCAGAGGTATGAGGCATGGCTATCGTAGACCATGTACCGTCTGATGCAGCGTTCAAGCCTTTTTGGCAGGACAGCAATAAAACTTTACCCGACCGCGCCATAACTTCTTGCATGTTAGATACGGATTTTTCAAAAAGTTGATCCATAGGGGCAATCACCACCACAGGTACTTTTTTGTCAATTAGAGCAATTGGGCCATGTTTTAATTCACCAGAAGGATAACCTTCTGCGTGAATGTAGCTGATTTCTTTGAGCTTAAGTGCTCCCTCCATAGCTAGTGGATACATTGCGCCACGGCCGAGAAAAATAATGTCTCGTGCCATAGCTAATTTGCTAGCCACTTTTTGCACGGCCGTATCAATTTCCAAGGCTTGGCTGATCAAGTTAGGGATCTGGTTTAGTTGCTGGATGTAACTTGCATACTGTTTTTTTGTAATGGAGCCCTTCGCATCGGCAATTTTAATAGCAAGCAGGGCTAAAACAGTAAGTTGAGCGGTGAAGGCTTTGGTGGACGCCACGCCGATCTCAACTCCGGCGTGCAAAGGC
This sequence comes from Planktomarina sp., assembly GCA_031920365.1. Classification (GTDB taxonomy): domain Bacteria; phylum Pseudomonadota; class Alphaproteobacteria; order Rhodobacterales; family Rhodobacteraceae; genus Planktomarina. Next base: position 6,346 of record JAVLEV010000113.1, read on the forward strand.
AGTACCAAATCGCTTTCCCGAGCTATTGAGCTTTCCGGCACATTAACCACCGAAAAAATTGTCGCTTTTTGAGATACCATGTAACGTAGTGCTGCCAAAGTATCGGCAGTTTCTCCAGATTGGCTTACAAAAAGTGCGCTGGTGCCAGGTGCTATCGGTGGTTCTCGGTAGCGAAATTCGGATGCAACATCCACTTCAACGGATATTCGAGCGATTTTCTCAAACCAATATTTGGCGGTTAACGCCGCATAAAATGCGGTGCCGCATGCCACCATGGTTAGGCGCTCAATTTTGGAAAGATTAATCTCATTGGTAGGTAGGTTAATATCTGTTCCATCTGCATTGATATAATTCTGCAGAGTGTGTCTAAGAACTGACGGCTGCTCTGCAATTTCTTTGGCCATGAAGTGCTTGTAAGAACCTTTATTTACATGAGATGCATCAATAGAAATCTTATGGACCTTACGAGTAGCTAAATCACCATTTTTGTCTGTAATCTATAGCGAACGCCGGGTGAGAACGACAAAGTCACCCTCATCCAAGTAGGTAACACGATCAGTCATAG
>JAVLEV010000114.1:0-6868 GCA_031920365.1 Planktomarina sp.
CTAGCAGAGATATAACTGGTGATGGTCGTGACGAAGTTGTTCTCACATCAATGGGTGACCAACTTTTGCAAATGGCAAACGAGGATGGCAGTTACACCAACGCACCATTTACAACGGGCACGTACGCACACAAACCTTACTTTGGAGATGATGGACGCCCTTCGACAGGATGGCACGCCCAATTTGGTGATGTCGATAATGACGGCCTCGCCGATCTCTTTATTTCCAAAGGCAACGTAGATCAGATGCCATCAAATGCAATCCATGATCCTAATAACTTGCTAATCCAGCAGGCCGATGGCACGTTCATTGAGGCTGGCCTCACTGCAGGCGTTGGCAGCAGTGAACGCGGTCGAGGCGCTGCTGTAGCGGATTTCGACTTAGATGGCCGGCTTGATATTATTGTCTTGAACAGGCGCGCACCAATGGAAATTTACCGAAATCAGACGAAAAATACAGGCCATTGGCTTGGCATAAAATTATTACAAAGCGGTGGAAACATAAACGCGATCGGCGCACGCGTCACTGTTGGGCAAGACACACAACAGATTTATATTGGCGGTGGCCATGCCGGTGGCCAGGCATTACCGTTGCACTTTGGGTTAGGACCACTGACCGAGGCCAGTATCACTGTTGAGTGGCCCAGCGGCGCAGTCGATATTCACATTGCGAAAGCCAACCAAACGATAGTGATCAGGCACTAAGGGTTGGGTATGGCTAATCCACTTGGGACAGATTTAGGCACTCCTAGCCGTCCTATCTGAGCAGATGTGTCGGTCAAAGCTGCAAGAAACTCAACAATTTCAGCTACCTCGTCCGACGTCAATGACACTGGACTAACACTAACTGCATTTGAAATCGCAGCTACTTCAGCTGGATCATCCATGATCCGCCAATCAAGAGCATCAAATTGTGTCAAAATAATACCCAGTCGATCATAGTTGGCGAGCCCAGCAATAGGGTCGGCATGAGATGCCACAAACAAAGTTAAATCATTATACGCTCCTGCATGTCCCCATGGGCCAGTCAATTTAACATTGCGCAGTGACGGCGTACGAAAGGCATATTTATCAGTATCGAGACCGGTAACCCTAAAACGCCCTTCATCTCGGGCATGGCTTTGGAACCGCGCTGCCTTACCGGGTCCCACCTGTGGCTGGCCCATCGCGTGAAAATCATGGTCAGTAAGAAGCGCGCCACTGTGGCAATTTGCACAACCAGCCTCTCCATAGAACAAATTCAACCCCTTTTGAGCTTGAGATGAGAGCGTTTCTTGCTCTCGTAAAAAAGCATCAAACGGCGCTGTGTCGGAACGCCACTCAAACTCCATAAATGCCGCAATTGCATTTGAGATATCCGTAAATGCAATATCATTTGGGTCTTTTATATGAGTATATATTTCAGCAAATTCATCAGCATATTGGCTAACTGATGCAACTCTTTGTGCAATCAAATCCCACGCTCCGTCTTCACCAGTGAGTGTTCCTTGCCTAACGGCTTGTGAGATCTCGTTTTCAGAATAATGCCCAGCCATTTCATCACCCGAAAGAACTGGGAACATAGTTTGCGCAGATATAATGGAAGCAAACCCACTGACCATCTCGTCCTCCAATGGAGTGCGAAGGCCTGAGGCACGCGCTGCGTCGACTTCCACACGCCCATCATGAAAAAGTACTCGAATTTGTTTGGCGCCCAAATTAAACAAAGGCTGGGCGTTCCGAGGAACTCTCTGTTCGGGAATGTTATCTGGGTCAACAACTCGATTTAAGCCAAGACCCTTTCCACCATCGCCAAGTGATAGTGAAAGCCCATCCCCTGTCCCCAACTTTGGATGGTGGCATGTAGCACATGCAACCTCTTTGTTCCCTGACAAAAGTGGGTCGTAAAATAGCAACTGGCCTAGAGCTGCTTCTTCTTTACGCACCAATCGAAAGTCGTCATCAGTCAACGGCTTTGGCAACTCTGACGCCAAGGCTCCCTGGCTCAGAACAATAAAAATACTAGCAAAAATTGTAAGCATTATGTTGCCCTCCATTGTCTTTACACATGTCCCAATAATTCTTGGATGAAAAGACCATTACTCTATTTCAAGTCACAAAACCATAATCGAAAGCCCCCCAAAAAAAGGGTTTGGCATCAAAGCAGAGCATAGTCTGCTCAAGCCAGAAGCCCTTAGATGCCTAATTATTGTTAAACCGAAGTACATTGTATGTACATTATTTAGGTTGATTTAGATCACGGCCAAGGTAGGGCTCATACTGGAACTTAAAACATATGCCATCAAAATAAGTTCAGCCCACGTTCAAGCACTATGAGTTTAGTTGTAATCTATACCAAAATTATTTATTATTTCAAAAAACAAAAGCAGAGCTAAAAATTTTATTTGCACCGGGACTAAATCACCTAACCAACGCAAAAATTTGCTATTTTACTCTAAAAAAAATTATACCTGTTTGTGGGTTCAATTTACCTGTAAACTATATACTGAGAGTGTTATTTTTATCGGTAATAATAACTCAACGTAATTTTAATTATCTCACATCGAAGTGTTGAAATTTTTTTCATACGCTCCATACTCAATCTGTTAGCAGATGATATCTTTACTAAAAAGCTAAGGTTTGATATCGGAAAGTACATTAAAGAGAGCATTATGCTCAAACGGCTAAAAAAACTGCCGTGCTACTAGGAGGGAAGACAATGGGATATATCTACGGTCGAATTAAACTAATGCTGGCTTCGGCTGCGTTAGTGGCTGCGCCATCGCTGGCTTCGGCAAGCGCAAATTTAGAGTCAGATGATTTTGTCGGCATTTCGTTTTGGCTAATTTCAATGGCCTTGGTTGCTGCGACAGCATTTTTCTTCATGGAAACACAGCGTGTTGAAGGTAAGTGGAAAACCTCGCTGACGGTTTCTGGCCTTGTTACTTTAGTGGCAGCAGTTCACTATTTTTACATGCGCGATGTCTGGATTGAAACTGGCGCCACACCACTAGTTTATCGCTATATCGATTGGCTAATCACAGTACCGCTTTTGATGATCGAATTTTATCTCATTCTCCGTGCAATCACCGCTGTTTCAGGCGGCGTATTTTGGCGCCTCATGATTGGTAGTATAGTAATGTTGGCTGCTGGATACATGGGCGAAGCTGGATACATCAGCGCTTGGCTGGGCTTTATTGTCGGTATCGTAGGCTGGGCATATATCCTATATGAAATATTCTTTGGCGAGGCAGGAAAAGTTGCCGCAGAGAAAGCACCAGAATCAGTTCAATCTGCATTTTCAACAATGCGTTGGATTGTTACAATTGGTTGGGCAATATACCCAATTGGTTACTTCATGGGCTATTTCGCGGGCGCAGGTCCAGAGGAAGCTTCTAGCATGCTAAACATTATTTATAACCTCGCAGACGTTATAAATAAAATCGCATTCGGTGTGATTATCTGGAATGTTGCCGTCACAGAGACAGACAAAGCAAAAACTAAGGCCAAAGCCTAAGATTAAAAGTGAGGTGGCCAACCCGGCCACCTCAACCTTATCCAAACTCTAGGTTCCTGATGACAGGCCGGTAATAAATTATGTCGAACAACTTGGAACTGGTGGATAGTGAAGCTAAAAGTAATGAATCGTCAGAATACTTTAACGACGACGTGGTAGGAAAACTACATAGCTTTATTAGTGCCAGGCTACTCGAAAACGAAACAACACTTAGCCTTGCAGCCCAATACCATTTTGAAAAACCAGGTAAAATGGTGAGGGCAAAAATGGCTCTCCACGCTGCCAGTATTTTAAAAGTAAACGATGCCGCTACACTGCACTGGGCAGCTGCAATAGAAATTCTACACAATGCGTCGCTTATCCATGATGATATTTGCGATAAAGATTTACTTCGTCGCGATCGACCGTCAATTTGGTCCAAATATGGGCCGAATGTAGCGTTAACCCTTGGGGACTGGCTGGTCGCATTAGCGTTTGAACTGGCAGCTGAAGCCGGCCAGCGTGCACAAACACCACTATTAGTTAAAATATTAGCTCAGCATATGGCAACTACGACAGCTGGAGAAGCTTCAGAGTTTTCGTTGGATAAGGCACTTGAGTGGGATCGCTATATCAAGATTGCTTCGGACAAAACAGCACCACTCCTGACAGCGCCATTAGAGGGCGTAGCAGCTATGGCGTTACACGGCGATGCATCATCATCAATTGGAACATACTTTCGCAGCCTAGGAGCCGCATATCAAATAGCTAACGACATTATGAATTTCCGCGCTCTAGACGGAGCAATAGATCAAGGATCTGATCTAGCTCGACGTGCGCCAAATGCAGTAGTGGTACTTTATAGACAGAGCCTGCCAGCAGAACAATTAATAGTCTTTGATGAGTGGTATAGTTCAGGTTCCAATACTAAATTTGTAAGCTGGCGGCAGAAAATTTTAGCTTCAGAAGCGATGGCAATGAGCGCTCATCAAATGCAAAAAAGTTTGAGTAAAACGGCTCACTTTGCAAAAAAAATGCCAGTGGCACTGTCTGAGGCTGTTTTGCCAGTAGAGATACTTTTGCGGCAGGTGTGTATGAAAGCTATTTCACCTGTCAACTCTTAACGCTTACGCCAAGGTGCTCAAACTATGAAAAAAAACTCTCTTGCTAACACCTCAAAAATTTGCAACCCAGATTTGGAGACTGTTTTGGTCATAGGAGCAGGGTTTGGTGGCATTGCCGCGGCTCTCCGCATGCGAGCTAAAGGGTTTGATGTTACTCTAGTAGACAGGTTAGGAGCTATTGGTGGGCGAGCGCAGGTGTTTGAACGTGGCGGCTTTCGGCATGACGCTGGTCCCACAGTAATAACTGCACCATTTTTATTTGATGAGTTATTTGAACTATTTGGTGAGACGCGGAGTGATCATGTTGAATTCCGTTCACTTGACCCATGGTATCGTTTCTACTTCCATGGTGGACGTCAGTTTGATTATTGTAGGTCGATCGAAGATACTAACGACCAAATTAGAAAATTTGATCCACGGGATGTAAGGGGTTATGAACGTCTACTCTCCACCTCTAAAGCTATATTTGAAGTAGGGTTTGAGCAGCTTGCTGACCGCCCGTTTCATAAAATTAAAACTATGCTAGCACAGATTCCAAGCCTACTGCGCTTAAAAAGCTATTACTCAGTTGCAGGCATTGTCAATCGACACCTAAAACATCCACTTCTTAGGCAGGCATTTTCGATCCATCCCTTGTTGGTTGGCGGTAATCCATTTACCACAACCTCAATCTACGCATTGATCCACTACCTTGAACGCCGATGGGGAGTATATTTCTGCATGGGTGGCACAGGCAAGTTGGTGGAAGCACTACATGCATTATTGTTGCGTACCGGGGTTAAGGTGGAGCTAAATGTCGATATTTCAGAGATCACTTTGGAACAAGGATTAGCAACTGGCGCAACTACTAGAGATGGCCGAGTATTTCATGCCAAACGTGTAATCTGCAACGGTGACCCTCCCACAGTTTACGCCCAAATGTTACCAGCAGATGGGAATAGGCGGAAGCGTTTAGCCTCTGAAAAACTTACGCATTATTCTATGGGACTGTATGTTTTATTTTTTGGCACCAAACGGCAGTATCCTGATGTGGCACATCACACCATATGGATGGGACCACGCTATAAAGAATTACTTGCAGATATTTTTGATAAACAAATTCTTGCTGATGATTTTTCACTGTATGTTCATCGCCCGACAGCAACTGACCCTAGCTTTGCACCCGAGGGGTGTGACAGCTTCTATGTACTCTGCCCAGTACCAAACCTGCGTGGCAAGTTGGATTGGGCCGAAAAAGCTCCAGAACTGAGAGACCGTATCGTAAAGGCATTGTCTGAGACAATTATGCCGGGCCTTGAGACAGCAATCACTGAAGATTTTTACATGACACCTGAAGATTTTAAAGCTGACTACCGCTCGATGCATGGTGCTGGGTTTTCGTTAGCACCAATTTTCACTCAATCTGCTTGGTTCCGATATCACAACAGAGACCCACATATTCCTAATCTGTATTTTTCAGCCGCAGGAGCGCATCCTGGTGCCGGCATGCCCGGTGTACTATGTTCAGCCAAAGTTGTGGAGGCTTTGATCGATCAAGAACTGACTGGGCAAAAATGATATATGCTGGAGAGCTGCGCGATGAAAACTAATGAAGATCTTACACCTGAACATTCATTGGCACAAAATGGTAAGAGCTTTCATTGGGCAGGACGTTTTCTGGGGACTGAGGTTGGGCGCGATGCAACGCATCTTTACAGTTTTTGTCGTATTCTCGATGATATGGCAGATGGAGACATCGCAAATGGGCCAAAACGGTTAAATTTTATTCGTTCTGGACTAATTGAGTCAACTGTTAATGGTGATCTATTGTTACCGGGGCTAACGACCTTTATCACAAACAAAGGTATTTCACCCGAAATTATGGTTGCCCTAATTGATGGCCTCCTTCAAGATCAACAGCCAGTTGCTTTAGAAGATGAGCAAGAACTCTTACGCTACAGCTATCGAGTAGCCGGAACAGTTGGCTTGATGATGAGCAAAATACTCGGCTGTACTGACCGAGCTGCACTTTTGCATGCAGTGGATTTAGGAATTGCCATGCAGTTGACCAACATTGCGCGTGACGTACTTGAAGATGCAAGCATGGGCCGACGTTATCTACCAGCAAAATGGGTAGGCGATCTAGTACCCAGTCAGATTTTGGCCGCATCAAATGGCGACCCATGCCCTGAGCGAGATACTATTACTACTGCAGTGATGCATTTACTAAAGCTTGCTGAAACCTATTATCAGAGCGGTATTAAGGGGCTAGTATACCTGCCAGCACGGGC
>JAVLEV010000115.1:0-6845 GCA_031920365.1 Planktomarina sp.
CACGCATATCGTAGCGAATGATCCTTAGGCCTTTTGGTAGGCTTGGAATAATTTTATCCCAAAGGCGCATGTCGGTACCAAGAGAGTTTTAGAATACTAATGGCGCCCCATTAGGGTCGCCTTCGTCGCAATAATGAATGTGCATCCCACTTTTCTCAAAAACTTGCATCGTACTTTACCTTTAATGATGTTTAGTTATCATCTCGTAAAACTTATGGAGTATTCTATGCCTATAACAACCTGTGTATTTGATGCTTATGGAACTTTATTTGACGTTGCCGCAGCGGCGCGTATTGCGGCGGAGCTTCCTGAGAATTCTGAGATTTCTGAGAATTGGACCAAACTTGCAAATGATTGGCGATTGAAGCAACTGCAATACACTTGGCTGCGTGCGATAACAAACGCACATACGGATTTTTGGCAGGTTACGCAGGATGGCTTAGACTGGGCGATGGAGGCTAATGGCGTAAGTGGGGCACGGCTGCGTGCCGAACTACTGGAGCTATATTGGAACCTTGCGGCCTATCCTGAGGTTTCTCAAATGTTATTGACCTTGAAAACGGCTGGTTTGCAGACTGCTATTTTGTCGAATGGCTCACCAACCATGTTGAACGGGGCTGTATCCTCTGCGGGTATCGGACAACAACTAGACGCCATCTTATCAGTTGAGACTGCAGGCGTTTTTAAACCAGACCGTCGGGTCTACGATTTAGTCGGCGCGCATTTTAACTGTTCTGTGACTGAGGTATTGTTTGTTTCCTCCAATGGCTGGGATGTAGCTGCTGCTACTGGGTATGGGTTTACAACTGCATGGGTAAATCGTAGCGGCGAACCGCAAGACCGTCTGCCTTGGGTGCCCCAGCATGAATTAAAAGATCTAACAGAAATTCTAGCATTAGTGGGTATTTGAGTAATGAATATTGAGATGATACGGGCAGCTGCGCTGCGTCTAAAAGGGCATGTGCGCCGTACCCCGTTACTTAACTCTTCCTTTGTAGATGAGATTGCAGGCCGTCGGGTGTGGATAAAAACGGAAGCCTTGCAACATACTGGATCGTTTAAGTTCAGAGGCGGTTGGTCGGCGGTTTCGGCGCTGTCTCCTGAAGCACAAAAGGCTGGGGTAATTGCCTTTTCCTCTGGAAATCATGCGCAGGGTGTGGCCCTTGCAGCCCGGATGCATGGAACTAAGTCAGTGATCATAATGCCATCGAATGCGCCTCGGTTGAAGGTTGAGAATACGCGGGCCTTAGGGGCTGAGGTAGTTTTGTATGATCGTGACACAGAAGATCGCCAGGAGATTGGGCTAAGGCTATCGCAGGCGCGCGGCCTTACGTTAATCAAACCCTACGACGAGCCAGAAGTTATTGCCGGTCAAGGGACATGTGGCTTGGAAATTGCTGAGCAAGCAGCTGAGATTGGGCTTTCGGCAGCCGATGTGTTGGTGTGCTGTGGTGGTGGAGGGCTTACATCTGGTATTGCATTAGCGCTTGAGGCAGACGCACCTCTAATGCGGGTGCGTCCAGTTGAACCTACAGATTTTGATGATGTAACACGTTCTTTAGAAACGGGCATACCGCAGATCAACTCTCGGCTTGGAGGGAGTATTTGCGATGCTATTGTAACGCCAACGCCTGGGGCTTTGACATTCCCAATAATGAAACGCCTATGTGGGGCTGGTATTGTTATGTCTGAAGAGGACTGTCTACGTGCTATGTCAGTGGCCTTTGCACGGTTTAAAGTTGTGTTAGAGCCTGGTGGGGCCATAGCCTTGGCTGCGGCGCTTTATCATAGTGATAGCCTATCTGAAGATGACGTGGTTTGTATTGCTTCTGGTGGAAATGTGGATGCAGAGATGTTTGCTCGTGCTTTGACAGACTATCCCTGCACCTAAAAATTTTCAGGTTGTGGTAGACCGAGAATGTGTAGGCCGCCGTCAACCATAATGGTCTCACCGGTGGTGCATTCACCATAATCTGACGCAAGATAAACAGCAGTACCGCCTATGGAAGCTTTGGTAGCATTGGCCCGAAGGGGCGCGTTCGCTTCGGTAAAGCGAAATGTCTTGCGTGCCCCGCCAATAGCAGCCCCGGATAGAGTTTTCATTGGCCCAGGGGAAATTGCATTTACCCTGATTTTCTGCGGGCCTAGATCATTGGCAAGATAAACTACCGCTGATTCCAAAGCAGCTTTTGCCACACCCATAACATTATACCAAGGCGTTGCTTTACGGCTCCCTTGATATGTAAGAGTTATTAAAGTGCCACCATCCTTCATTAATGGTTCGGCCTTTTTGGCCATGTCAATGAAGGAATAAGCTGAAATATCAAGTGAGTTTTTAAAGTTTTCGCGGCTTGTATTGATGAAGCGCCCAGTCAGCTCGTTCTTGTCCGAATAAGCTATAGCGTGAACGGCAAAATCAATACTTCCCCACTCTTTGGCTAAAGTATCAAAGGCCGCTTGTGTACTAGCGTCATCCTGAACGTTGTAATCTAGAATCAGACTCACACCCAACTCCGAAGCTAAAGGTTTAACCTTTTCTCCAAAAATATCCATTTGAACACCAAATGCCAACTCAGCGCCCTCGGCTTTCATCGCTTCAGCTATACCCCAAGCGATGGACCGGCTGTTTGCTATCCCCGTAATCAGGCCGCGTTTACCTTTAAGAAGTTCTGCCATAATTTTATCCGTTAAATTTGCTCAAGATCAGTGTTGCATTGGTTCCACCGAAGCCAAAACTATTGGACAGGATAGTGTCCATCTCAACATTATCTTGTTTTTTGGTTACAATTTCTCCAGCATCAAGTGCAGGATCGAGTTCTTGTACGTTGGCCGATGCCGAAATGAAGTGATTTTGCATCATAGATAGTGAATAAATTGCTTCATGAACTGAAGTCGCTCCGAGCGAATGGCCTGTTAGAGATTTTGTTGAGGATATAGGTGGTGTTTCTCCACGGCCAAAGATGTTTCGGATCGCTTGGACTTCGGTTACGTCGCCTGCGGGTGTCGAGGTTCCATGTGCGTTTATGTAGTCGATTTTGCGATCGGGGTCTAGCATAGCCATTGCCTGACGCATGGAGCGTTCTCCGCCCTCACCAGAGGGTGCCACCATATCTGCGCCGTCTGATGTAGCTCCATAGCCGGTTAGTTCAGCATAGATTTTTGCACCGCGGGCTTTTGCATGTTCGAGTTCTTCTAGGACCAGTACACCACCACCACCAGCAATCACAAAGCCATCTCTATTGGCATCATAGGGCCGCGATGCAGTTTCAGGCGTGTCATTATATTTTGAAGACATCGCGTTCATTGCATCAAACAGACAAGACAGCGACCAATGCACTTCTTCGCCGCCACCTGCAAAAACTACATCTTGTTTGCCTAGTTGGATTTGTTCCATTGCATTTCCAATGCAGTGGGCAGAAGTTGCACAAGCGGAAGTAATTGAATAGTTTACACCTTTAATTTTGAACGGCGTTGCCAGCGTTGCTGAATGTGCCGAGCTCATGCAACGAGTAACCATAAATGGGCCCATACGCTTTGGTCCACCTTTATTTATTACAGCATCGAAAGCTGTATGGAAATTAGCTGTGGATGGACCGCCTGATCCCATAATCAAACCGGTCCGCACGTTAGAGACTTCGTCGGGTTCAAGGCCCGCATCTGCAATAGCCTGTTCCATAGCCAAATAGTTGTATCCAGCACCAACACCCATAAAACGCATTTTGCGCTTGTCGATGTGGTCGGCAGGATTAATGTTTGGAATTCCTGCAACCCGGCTGCGAAAGCCGTTTTCGGCATATTCTGGTTCAAACGAAATTCCTGAGCGGCCTGTTTTCAGTGCATCTGTTACTTCGTCGAAATTATTTCCTATGGGTGATATAATACCCAAACCTGTTATGACTACTCGGCGCATTTGGCCCCCTCAATTTAATCGGTGAACAAGCCAACTTTCATATTGGCGGTCGTATAAATTTCTTTTCCATCCGCAAACATACGGCCGTCGGCCATGCCTAGTTTCAATTTGCGGTTGATAACACGAGTAAAATCCACGTGGTATGTGATCATCTTTGCCTTTGGTGTTACCATATCTGTAAATTTAACTTCTCCAACACCTAAAGCGCGTCCACGCCCTGGCATTCCGCGCCATCCAAGATTAAAGCCAGTTAATTGCCACAACGCATCCAAGCCCAAACAGCCAGGCATCACCGGATCACCTGGAAAATGGCACTTAAAAAACCATAGCTCTGGATCGATATCAAATTCCGCTATCACATGTCCTTTACCGTGCAAGCCGCCTTCTTCGCTAACTTCTGTTACGCGATCCATCATCAGCATGGGAGGCTCTGGTAACTGAGCGTTGCCATGGCCGAACAGTTCACCACGGGCACATTTTAATAGGCCTTCTTTATCGAATGATGTCGGGAAATCTGATGGCATGATCCGCTCCTGCATTTAACAAATAGTGTTCTAGATTGTTCTATATACGTCTCAGTTTATGAGGCAAGGGTGGCATATATCTAGACATTCTAGAAACCTCTTCGATTAACTGCACGATTTGCCATTGAAAATTAGCTCTGAGGCGTCATAATTAGTAAATGAAACTTACAGACTCATATAATGAATCGATAAAAACTGTCGATCGATGGTTGGCCAGAGGCCATTTACGGCCAACCCGGCAACGGGTAATTTTGGCCCAACGTCTGATTGGTGATGGACAAAATCGCCATGTAACGGCAGAAAGTCTTTTTGCTGCAAGCAATGATCACAAAGTTAAAGTTTCACTTGCAACGGTTTACAATACGCTCCGGGCTTTTTGTGACGCAGGCTTGATGCGTGAAATTGCCGTGGATGGAGCTAAAAGTTATTTTGATACTAATGCTACCGATCACCCCCATTTTTATTGGGAAGAAACTAATGAATTGGTTGATGCTCCTGCAGGCCAGTTAAATATAAGTGCTTTGCCTGATCTACCTGCAGGTGCTGAGATTGCCAAAGTAGATGTGGTTATTCGGTTGAGGCGTAAATCCTAGAAGCCGACTTAATTAACGATCTAAAATTCAATCGAAAACTATGTTTTGTCAAATTGACAAGCATTGCAAGGCACAATTGCACAGGGTATTGGAGCGTTAACAAGAATGAGTTAAAAAGGACATGGCAATGGTCGTTACAAAGAAGCTGTTCATCAAAACATACGGATGTCAGATGAATGTTTATGACAGCGAACGGATGGCAGAAACGCTAGGTACTCAGGGATATGTTCAAACAGATACCGCAGATGATGCGGATATGATTTTACTCAACACCTGCCACATTCGTGAAAAAGCTGCAGAAAAGATTTATTCAGAGTTAGGAAAATTTAAAGGGCTGAAAGCTATCAAACCCAATCTAAAAATTGGTGTGGCTGGCTGTGTTGCCCAGGCCGAGGGCGCTGAGATTATTCGCCGTCAACCAATGGTAGATTTGGTCGTAGGTCCCCAATCCTATCATAAGTTGCCGGAAATGGAAGCGCGTGTGCAAACTGGAAAAAGAGCAGTAGACACTGATTTTCCGGAAGAAGACAAATTTGATCATTTGGCTGAACGACCAAAAGCCAAGCGCGGTCCAACAGCGTTTTTGACCGTACAAGAAGGCTGTGATAAATTTTGCGCTTTCTGTGTGGTGCCTTATACACGGGGGGCTGAAGCGAGCCGCCCTGCAGATCGAGTTTTTTCTGAGGCTTTAGATCTTGTAGAGCGCGGCGTCCGAGAAATCACCCTTTTGGGGCAAAATGTGAATGCCTATCACGGGCACGAAAGCGGGCTGGCTGGGTTGATCTGGCAATTATCTTCTATCCCTCAGTTGGAGCGGATCCGGTTTACCACCAGCCACCCTAATGACATGGATGATGCATTAATTGAGGCACATGGTACCTGTCCCAAGTTGATGCCCTATCTACACTTACCAGTGCAATCAGGCAGCGATCGTATTTTAAAGGCTATGAACCGTAAGCATACACGTGACAGTTATTTTAAATTGGTTGATCGTATCCGAACAGCCCGTCCTGATTTGCTGTTGTCGGGAGATTTTATTGTTGGGTTTCCAGGCGAGACTGACCAAGATTTTTCTGATACTTTGGATTTGGTACGCCAAGTTGGCTATGGTCAGGCATATTCGTTCAAGTATTCCGCCCGACCAGGTACTCCTGCCGCTGAAAAAGATAGTGTCGAGCCTGCAGTGTCTTCTGCGCGATTGCAGGAATTGCAAGCCCTGTTGACTGAACAACAGTACGCTACCCAAGCTGCTATGGTTGGGCGTGAGGTCAAGGTTCTATTCGAGAAAAAAGGTCGCCGTGAGGGGCAATTAATTGGAAAGTCTGAATACCTGCATGCTGTGCATGCTGTCGCTCCAGATAGCATGGTTGGTGAGGTTGTGCCCGTGCAGGTGATTAAGGATATGACTAACTCCCTGACTGGTGAAGTTCTAGTATGAGCTTGCCGCGTTACTAAATTCCAGAAATAGTTGATTGCAACAGTTTACGATTGAGTTAATCAAAGTCGGATTTTTTTGTTTGTACCTGCCGACGCCTTTGTTACATTCTACTTATACTAGGCTGATACTACGCTGACTTCACACTGACCTTAATAGGGGACATCATTGGCAGATGACGCTTTCACAGCTAACGCCACTCAAGGCGAAACTCGAATTGAATTTCAGGACAACCGCTTATTGGCGCAGCTCTGCGGTGAGTTTGACCAAAACCTAACTACCATTGAAACTCATCAATCAGTGCAGATCGTGCGTCGTGGAAATCTGCTTGTTTTGGTAGGTGAGACTAATTCTTGCAGTAGGACAGCTTCTATTTTGCAATC
>JAVLEV010000116.1:0-6792 GCA_031920365.1 Planktomarina sp.
TACCACTGTTGCTCAGCGTGCCAGTAACGCGTGCCGTGACACTACCTGTGTCGGATGTGATGGTTCCAGCATTGCTCAGACCGTTGCCCGCATTCAAAGCAACATTGCCCGTACTAGACTGCACACCCTGCGCTAAACCCGCCTGAATGCTTATAGCACCCGCTGTCGCTGTCAGCGTTAAATGACTTGATGAGCTCACGGCCGCGTTCGCCAGGGAAAGATTATTGGCAGCACTCAAATCCAGTGTGGTTGCAGCATAAATTGTTGCACCATTAGTGCCGATAGATAGGCTATCAAAACTACCTGACACGCCCCCATCCGAGCTCCAAACACCACCATTGATTTCGGCCAATCCAGAAGTGTTCAGGGTATTGCTGGTGCCCGCGAAGCGTTTTGCCGAAGTTGTAGAAACATCACTGAGTGTCGCGCTATTGAGGTCCAGAGAGTTTTTCCCATACAGCTCTCCTTCAAAAAGTTTTATTTGGCCATTATTGGCCGATAGCGATAGCTGGCGCGAAGCTGAGATTTTGGCGCCCGCACCATTGATAAAAAAATCTTCTGAGCCTGTGTTTGATGTGGAGGCTATACTCACATCCCTTGCAGCGCTGATAGCAGATTGAACTTCAATTTTTCCGGCACTGCTCAGAGTGAAGTCATCCACACTGGCTGCAGCTTCACCAAGCATGCGCACACCTACGCCGGCTTCAGTCGCAACTATACGAATCCGCCCTGAATACATCCCCCCAAGAGCTGTAGAATCAATTGCGTAAGAGGGCGCCGCACCATTACCTGTAAGCGCACCTGTGGCATTACGGCCATCATAGCTCCAAATATTACTACCAGTGGTAACACCCAGACTGCCAGTCGGACTTGTTCTAATGCTACCTAGCGCTTTGATCGAGCGAGTAACAATATCCAGTATTTGTTGTGCTGTGGCATCAATGCCTGCGGCACCGATCAAAACATCCCCTCTATTGATGCTGAAGCCGGTGAGACTGCCATCGGCTGCAGTTACTGAGGTTCCCGTCGCCAACGTAGCGCGATCTGTATTTATAAATCCGCAACCATCACAGGTAATACCATAAGGGTTAGCCACGATGACGTCGGCTTTACCTCCCAGCACCTCGGTATACCCAGTTAATGAACTTCGGTTAACCGAAACAACTTCATTAAGAATGACCGTGGCTTCCCCCACCAAATTCAGGTTCGATGTGACTTGTCCCGCGAGAAGAGATTGGCGTGCAACCAAGTCCGGGCTTGTGGCGCCGTTGTTTAGCACCAAGCCGTTGGCCTCTACGTCGTAGCGGCTATAGCGGTTGTGCGAGAGGCCTTTCGCGTTTGCTGTCTCGATATTGACCACAGGGACACCGTTTGGAGAGATATACGCATTGGTTTTACCGCTGGCGGGGACGACTGTCGTGGCGACAGTTTCTGCTATGGCCGATCCTGTGCCTACTATTATTACAGAAACGAGCGCTTTAAGTATGAACCAATTTATTATTTGACCTTTTGGCTTAACAACTTTCAAGACTAAACCAAAAAAGGCAGATAGTGCTCTCCAAGTAATTCCGATTAAAAAATTCATTATCAACCCCTAGAACTCATATGAAACAAGCACCCAAGTTTGATCCGGCTCTTTTGTCATATTAGAGGGAAGAGATACGGCTCGTGAATTAAAGATATCTACAGAAAAGTTGTCCCAGCTGCTTGAAGTACCGAAGGTAATTCCACTTAATCGGCCTTGCGGAACACCCGGAATGATATTGCGGACCTCGCCAGTGTCATAGCCCACATATAGACGCGACCCAATTACCTTTTCACCTATTTTCCATGTTGGGGTGACGGAAAACTCATTGCGAAGGTAATAGCCATTATCGCCCGAAAGCGTATTTTGGACAAAGCCTCGCACCGAACCAATACCGCCTATAGAAATTTGCTCCGAGCCGTAAAGAGCGACTTCTGACGATTGGGTGGTCAGCTTACTGTTAAAAACAGCATCCATCCCACGAAGGCTAAAGGGGCGGGAGAAGTTGAAACCCAAATTTATTTTTTGAAACTGGGCGCGTGGCGCGGAAACGGGCAGATCAACAGGGTCATTCATTGCACCCAGGCTTTTCAGCCCACTGGCTATCACAATGTCCAGTGTGAGACTACCGCCAGCAATAGCGGTGGTGATGCTAGTCTCCAAATCAAGAACCGCCAGGCCACGGCTGCTCACGCTAAGGTATTGTCCATCCAAATAATTACTTGCTTTTTTAGCTGTTATGGCGGCCGCTAGTGTCATGCGCTCGGATTGGTTTCGGTAAATTACATTATCTAGCCGCCCATTAATTGTTTTATTGTTCCCACTTGTTGTAAGAGCACTACCATTACGCGTTCTAAGTTGGCTAAAATATTGAGACCTGCTAGTCCCTAATGACAATGTCGTGCGACCAAAGGGTACACTGAAATTCACACTATCGCTTAACGAAAACTTTGTGCCCCAACTACCTGGCGTTGTCTCTTTGTGCGTCGCGGAAACCATATCGTTAAACCCAAACAGGTTGTCCGCAGTCGCCCGAAAGGCAGTTTGAACCTTACCAGTAGATTTTGAGCCATGATTGTCAGTAGAAATATTGAAGTGAAAGCGCGAAGTTGGTTCGTTACGAACGACGATAATACTTTGCCCTGCCTCGGCGCCAGGCTGAATATCAAGCTGCGCATCGTTGGAGGCAAGGCGGTTGAGTTGATCAATACCTTGTTCAAGATCGCGCAGGTTAAGCACATTACCTTCAATTCCTGTGAAGGCGTTGCCAATAGAGACACTGCCCGCGTTGTTATCATCGACAGAAACCTTCTCCACGACACCTTCAACAACCAAGATCTCCAAGTCACCTTTACTCAAATCCTGCGGGGGCAAATAGGCGCGCGTAGTGACAAATCCTTGGTTGATATAGTAACTGGTAATCTCACCCAAAATTCGTTCGATATCACCCACAATTCGCTCGATATCACCAGATTCAAGGCAGAGGCCTGTGAATTTGCTAGAAATACTTTCTCGAACCAAAACTGACAGTTTGGGAGCGCCTGTAATATTGATTTTACTGTCATCGCGGCAAGGTGCTACGATGACAGGCGTCTCAATTTCAGCCTTAAGCGGCTTTGCGCCCATGGCTTCAACACGCGCAACACCAGGACGATTTTCTGCCTGATCAAGCAAAAGTGGTCCCAAACCGCTGCGTTGCGTAATCTCTGCTCGGTGCTGAGCAGCAACAGTTTCAGGCTCAGTTACTGCAAACACAGTGTGCGGCATCAATATAATTATAACTGGCAAACAAAAACAAATATTTCTAACCATAAACCGGCAGCCCAAACCAAGACTACTTATGACGCCAGAGAACTTATCTAGAAAAATAAAAATATTATTATTATGCATTTAAATTTTATCAACCGCGGTGACGAACACAATCTGCTTATTATTACAAGATCAAGTTAAACCGAGCACCTTTGACTATTGGTTTCATTTACAAAAATGAAACTAAGATTTGCAGTAGTGGCTGTCATAAAATATTTCATAAAAGAGTCAAGTACAAAACAAGCTCGACACCACAAAACTTATCCCCAATAAAACTAAGTCACCAACACCTCACGCACTCACAGCATACTTTAGGGGTAGGCAGAGGCAACTAGGGGTAAGTACGTCATATTTATAGCCAGCGCCGACAGATTAATCGAAATGGGGCGTTATGGTATCACCTAAGCTCACTGCTTGGGTTCAACGAGAGATGCCAAGTTGCACTAAAATTGACGGTATTTCTTTTTTCATGGCGAAAAAACCTTTGGTTGCATGAGGCCAAGCAACAGTATCGAATTCGCGACGCACCTGATGGACTGTGATTCCTGCCCCAGACAAATCTTGATGGGCGGCGGAAAGGGCCGTAGCAACTGTACCAACTGGCGCATACCCCGTGACAACCGTCTTTATCTTATACTTTTCGCAAGCGGCGATTATCTCGTTCGCCCACGTATTTTCAGCAATGATCACCCCACCTGCACATGCATCTAGCATGGCGCCCGTTACAAATTCTTTGGCTACCGCACCGCATGGCAATGACGAACGTCCAGCTGTTGCCAATGCCCCAACCGTTGCCACAGGTGCGTGCGGTAAAGTATCACCAATCTGCAAATCTTCCTCCGTAATTAATAAAAGGTAGTCGCCTTTGACTTCTTCAGCCATTGTGGCATACGGCAGCTTCCTACGAAGGTGTTGCGCACTTTCAGTCAGGGGCTCAACATCTGTATTTAGCTGATGAATTGGGTAAAATCGTCCGTTTGTAAACTTGGAAATATTAGAGGCTCGCGCAATGTAGGGCCGTCCCTTCGTCTGCAATCCAGCCACCCACCGCCAAGCCAGCGTATTAGATGCAGGGTCACCGTCCATCAGGTGTCGTAAGAAAAAGTCTGCTCCCAATTCCCAAGGCAACCGCAGTGTGAAAATCCAAATCGATGCGAACCACATCCGAGCGTGGTTATGCAGATAACCATACGTAACAAGTTCACGCGCCCAAGCGTCAAAGCAACCAATACCAGTCTCGCCTAACGTTGCAGACGAAAAGTTTGCAGCCAAACGACGATCTTTGTCCACACTTGCCAGCTGCCGAAAAAGGCCTGCTTGATAAGCCGGCCAGACAGTTGGATAGTGTTCCAGCCAACCTTTAAAATAGGTCCGCCAAAAAACCTCATGCACAAACCGCTCTGCAGTTTCGAAGTTCTGGGCATTTAAAGCTGCATTTAACACCTCAGTTTCCGTAATTAAACGATGCCTGATCCATGGCGAAAGAACCGATACGTTCGCTCGCTTGTCGGGCCCCAAATCATAGTTGCGGCAGCGATCATAAAGGTCACCAGCGCGCTCAGAAAATGAGGCTAACCTTGCGAGGCCTGCTTTTCGGGTCGAGGTGAAATCCGGTATCTCTGAACAGCTACTTATTTCGGCGATGATGGTATTTGTTTTCATGTTTATATTCTAATTTTTTGAACGACAGATGCGTGGGACCGCATAAGGAACATTGCGTTTGTAGGTCTCAAACTCTGCACCATAGCGCTTGGAAAACCGGCTTTCCTTTAATTGGGGGGCCAGAAGGCAATAGGTTGTTAGCGCAATAGCGAGGCAAAACTGGTCGGGGGTCCAAACCGGCACCGTCCAGGTCGTGAGCGCGAACGACACATAGATCGGTTGGCGAATGACGCTGAATAGACCCTTCGTGGGCATGTTCGGAAACACCGGTTTAATATTTTGTACTAGTGACATCCAGCCGAGTGCGCCAGATTGCACCTCTGCCCCGGCGTCATAGCTTGCCCAGATCAAGAGCATCCATGACACCATGTAAAGACAACAGATGATAGCGAACGCTGCCCCCTCTGCCTCCCACCAGATAACCCCGCTTGGCGTCCAAAAAACGAACAAAGCAAGCAACTGTCCCGATGCGATGGTGGCATAAATTGTAGTCACCAATGTCGTACCAAAAGCACGTGGCGCTAGCTTGGCCAATGCCCGCGCGCCTCGATGCGATAGAAGCAACGAATGGACCACTGGAAATTGCAGGACAAGCATAGCGTTTGCGAATATCGACCAAGGCGCTTGTACGCGACCGAAGGTTTCTGCCATTCCATAAAACATCGCAATCATCATCGCCAAAACAGCGGCGGCAAATGTGAAATGACAAATGATGCCGTAAACAATGGCTACTGATACACGTAACGTCCCAGCTGGCGATCGGAATAATCCAAACGCGAGATCGATTAATCGAAGAAGCGGGCCCGTATCGGATTGTCTCATACATCGCGAGCTAGGTGAAACCGTCAAGACTTCAAGAGCCGTAATGGATAGCGTTTGACCCTTTGCTGAAATATTTTTAGCGCTACCATCTGAGAACAGGAATAGGATTAAATATGACATCAGCCCAACCGCGCACCGCCGATCTGGTATCGCGATATATGATACTCACAAAAGAGATCATGCCACATCTTGCACGAACGTCCCACAGGCACTGGCCAGTGTGCAATGATCACTGCTTTCAACGTATTGTACTCGACGCCGTTTGCGGTGGTGTCTGGTACGATCATCTGCTTCGACCCGCATATAAAAACCTGACCCACGACCTAGCCGCAAACGCGGTGGACCTGTGTAATGATATAATTTCAGGTGGCTCTGATTTAGTAGTGTTGAACAGGCAATCGCTGATATGGCGCGGCAAGTGCCAGCCTTAAATAAGCGATATTCAATGTCGTCGGATTCACTAGGACTACCCAATGGCTCCTAAGAGTGTTGTCTAAATAAGCCCGTCAGCGCGCATCCCGGCCTCTACGGCACCCAAGTCCACCCCATATCTGCTTACGGGCCTCAGTGAAGGCCCTAGACCGCCGCCCGTACAGCCCACAGCGTGCTTTGCTTGTGGGCGGAGGTTTTGGCAGGCCATACCTTTGCGGGTCTAGTAACCAAACCTTTGTCCAGGCCAATCGGAGCCAACGGAGAGACACCACGAACTAAGTGGAAAAAGATAAAGGTCTAGGTTATAGAGCGCCCTTGCGCGCGCAAGATACGAAATTGATTATTACAGGTGAGAAAAATGTCCAACCAAACTAAAGCCGTAGATATTTTTGTTATTGGTGGCGGCATCAATGGCTGCGGCATTGCGCGTGATGCTGCAGGACGTGGATATAGTGTTTCACTGGCCGAGATGAACGATCTAGCTTCTGCGACATCCTCCGCTTCAACCAAACTTTTCCACGGTGGCTTGCGCTACTTGGAGT
>JAVLEV010000117.1:0-6608 GCA_031920365.1 Planktomarina sp.
TCCATGTAAAATGCGCTACGACCGCGATGATGATTTTATCATCACGGGCAAACGCCATGATTGCCGGGTAGATTATCATGTGGGATTCGACGCCCTCGGCCAAGTGAAAGCTATAGAATTTATCCATTACTTCCGTTGCGGGTGGGCACAAGATTTGTCACTAGCAGTTGCAGATCGTGCCATGCTGCATGCAGACAATGCCTACAACCTACCCCATGTAAAAATTACCTCACATCGATTAAAAACTAACACGCAAAGCGCCACAGCGTTTCGGGGCTTCGGTGGTCCTCAGGGCATGATTGGAATCGAGAGGGTTATGGACCACATAGCACATGAGCTGGATAAGGACCCCGTAGAAGTTCGCAAAACAAACTATTATCCGGAGATGTCTGCTCAGGCAAGAGTACATCATCCAGCAATAACACCTTATAAAATGGAGGTAACAGACTTTATTTTGGGCGATATGACCAGCGCCTTGCTGGAAAGTTCAGAATACTCAGAGCGCAAGGCAGCGGTGGCTAGTTGGAACGCTAATAACCTACTGCTAAAACGAGGGATCGCATTTAGCCCGGTGAAATTTGGGATTTCCTTCACACTAACACACCTCAATCAAGCTGGCGCATTAGTTCAAATTTATTCAGATGGCTCAGTGCTTATCAATCATGGCGGTACTGAAATGGGGCAAGGTCTGTTTCAAAAGGTGGCACAGGTAGCTAGTCGAAGCCTTGGGGTGGCACAATCCAGCATTCGTGCCAGTGCGACAGACACCAGCAAAGTGCCTAACACTTCCGCCACGGCTGCAAGCTCCGGTACGGATCTCAACGGTATGGCTGTTCAAGCCGCCTGCAAGACCCTGTGCAACCGTTTGCAAAGCCATTTAGGCAATACTTACGGCTGCCCAGCGAGCACCATAGTATTTGAGGGCAGCAAAGTCATAGGACAAAATTTTACCCTATCTTGGGCAGAGGCTGTCACATCCGCATATGAAGCGCGCATCTCCCTCTCAGCCACTGGCTTTTACAAAACGCCAGACATCACTTGGGATAGGATCAAAGGCGAAGGTCGACCGTTCTTGTATTTTTCTTATGGCGCGGCAGTAACTGAAGTTGTGATCGACACGCTAACCGGTGAAAACCGCATCCTACGTTGTGACATTTTACATGACTGCGGCAGTTCGCTCAACCCTGCTCTGGATATTGGCCAGATTGAAGGCGGCTTTGTGCAGGGTGCAGGATGGTTGACCACAGAAGAGCTCGTTTGGGATAGTCAGGGGCACCTAAAGACCCATGCGCCTTCAACCTATAAGATCCCTGCATGCTCTGATCGGCCAGAGACATTCAACGTATCACTATGGGATGGCGCAAACCCTGAACAAACAATCTATAGGTCCAAAGCCGTGGGAGAGCCCCCCTTCATGCATGGAATTTCAGCTTATTTGGCCCTGTCAAATGCAGTGTCGGCCTGTGGCTTGAGCTACCCAGACCTGCAGGCTCCCGCGACCACAGAGGAAATCTTTCAAGCCATCAGACGCGCTCAAGGGCATGCAACATGAGTTTTGACCTGCTCCAATTAAATACGGCTATAGCACAACACGGGGGTGTGCACCGTGTTGTTATTGCAGCAATAAAAGGCTCGTCACCGCGGGAAGTGGGAGCTTCTATGCTGCTCTGGCCTGGCGGCCAAAGTGGCACCATCGGTGGCGGTGCTTTGGAATATCAAGCTTCGCAGTCCCCCAAATCTGGTCTGCGGAGCTATCCGCTGGGACCAGAACTTGGGCAATGCTGCGGCGGATATGTGACCCTGGTAACGGAATATTTTAACGAGCCTATAGAAGCCACGGATCTATTTGTGCGGCAAATCGAGAGGGACCTACCTTTACCGCTGCCGATGGCCCGCCTCCAGCAAGCAATACGCAACGGCTCCGGCATGGCGGCAGTCCTCTGTTCAGGCGGTTGGCTGGCCGAACCAATAGAGCAATCCCGCACCCCACTTTGGGTTTGGGGGGCTGGGCATGTGGGCCGTGCCGTGGTACCTATAGCCGCACAAATGCAGGATTTTGATGTTACCTGGATTGATACCAGCCCCGACCGTTTTCCTAAGGATCCGGCACAAAATGTAAATATCGTGCCAGCAGCTGAACCAGTACATCTCATGGCTCATGCTTCTACCGCGGCACAGCATTTAATTTTCACTTACTCACATGCTTTAGATTTGGCCATTTGCCACGCTGCCCTCACGAAGGGGTTCACCTTTTGTGGGTTAATTGGGTCAGCCAGCAAATGGGCTCGATTTAGGGGGCGGTTGGCAGCTTTAGGACACAATCCAAGTGAAATTCTGAAAATAACCTGCCCAATTGGCGACCCAAATCTCGGGAAAGAACCAATTTCGATTGCGATCAGTGTCACTCAAGCCCTATTGTTGCGCAACAACTCCGTCACCACCAAAAGGAATGCCCATCCGTGAGTAAGACTCTTTTACATCTCAATGGGCTCACCAAAGCTTATCCCGACGTGGTCGCCAATGATGACGTGAGCTTCAATATCCAAGTAGGTGAAATTCATGCGCTGCTCGGTGAAAACGGCGCAGGGAAGTCAACTTTAGTGAAAATGATTTATGGTCTGGTCCGTCCAGATCACGGAAGTATGCAGCTGGTGGGTGAAAACTTTGCCCCTGCAGAACCAAGGGCCGCACGGGCCGCCGGCGTGGCTATGGTATTTCAGCATTTTAGCCTGTTTGAAGCCCTTAGCGTAGCTGAAAACATAGCTCTCGGCATGGAAAATCCTCCAAAATCAAGCGCACTGTCAGCGCGGATCACTGAAGTTTCAAAGACCTATGGCTTGCCACTCGACCCCGTGCGTTTGGTGGGGGATTTGTCAGCAGGCGAGCGGCAACGTGTCGAAATTATCCGCTGCCTTTTGCAAGAGCCAAAACTCTTGATCATGGATGAGCCTACCAGTGTTTTAACGCCGCAGGAAGTGACAACATTGTTCACCACACTGCGGAAGTTAAAAGCTGAGGGTACTTCTATTCTGTATATCTCTCATAAACTTGAAGAAATCCGAACTCTTTGTGAAACAGCTACGATTCTGCGTGGTGGTAAAAGAGTGGCCACATGTGATCCACGTGAAAAATCAGCCCGCGAACTGGCTGAAATGATGGTTGGCGGCACCCTGAATTCAGCTAAGGCCCATCAAGCGACCCTCGGTCAGATTATGCTTAAAGTCTCAGACTTGTCGCTTGCTCCACAATCGGCCTTCGGTACAAGTCTCAAAAATATATCGTTCCACTTGCATAAGGGTGAAGTTTTGGGCATTGGCGGCGTTGCTGGTAATGGTCAAGACGAACTATTAGCCTGCCTCTCCGGTGAAATCACAACCGCAGCAGACGCAATTCAGCTCAACGGCATAAGCTTGGGGCATTTGCCTCCAAATAAGAGGCGAGCATTGGGAGTTTTAGCGGCCCCTGAAGAACGCTTGGGCCATGCGGCAGCTCCAGATATGAGCCTGACCGAAAACGCTATACTCACCGCCATGACCCGACAAAGCCTAAGTAAATTCGGATTTCTAGACTGGCCCCGCGCGGAGGCCTTTGCCGAGCAAGTGATCAACCAATTTGATGTGCGCACACCAGGGCCTAAGTCAGCCGCGCGATCTTTGTCGGGCGGCAATCTGCAAAAATTTGTGATTGGTCGGGAAGTCTTACAAGATCCGAGTGTTTTGATTGTCAATCAGCCCACTTGGGGCGTCGATGCGGCCGCCGCAGCCGATGTCAGGCAGGCCCTGCTCGATTTGGCCAGCAAGGGAGCGGCAGTGATTGTAATCAGCCAAGATTTAGATGAATTGATAGAAATTTCCACAAGCTTTACGGCCCTCAATGCAGGATATTTGTCCGCCGTACGACCTATGGCGGGGCTCAGCTTAGATCAAATTGGCCTATTGTTAGGAGGCTCTGATGCTACGGCTTGAAAAACGTCCCACCCCGTCAAAAACATGGGGCTATCTCGCACCAATTTTGGCAGTGATCGCAACAATGATCGGCGGTGGTGTGATGTTTTCCCTGCTGGGAAAAGACCCGTTCGAGGCCATTCGCACAATCTTTTACGACCCGCTGTTCTCCGAGTTTGCGTGGTACTACCGACCGCAGCTGTTGATTAAAGGTGCGCCACTGGTTTTAATTGCTATTGGCCTGTCGATAGGGTTTCGTGCCGGCATTTGGAACATCGGGGCCGAAGGCCAATATATCATTGGTGCAGTTTGTGGAGCTGGTGCGGCCCTTGCGGTCTATCCATTGGACAGCACTTTGATCTTCCCCATCATGATCCTCTGCGGTGCCATCGGTGGTTTTGCTTGGGCCATGATCCCCGCAATTTTAAAAACCAAATTTGGCACAAATGAAATTTTAGTTAGTCTGATGTTGGTCTATGTAGCTGAACAGGTATTAGCCTCCATGTCATTAGGGTTAATGAAAAACCCTGAAGGTTTTGGCTTTCCCGGATCGCGCAATCTTCAGCAATATGCCAGCGCTTACAATGCAGAACTTTGGACGGGTACCGGCATACATTTAGGGGTAGTTTTTGCCCTGATTGCCGTAATCTTTTCCTATATCATGCTGGCGCGGCATCAGATGGGCTTCCATATCCGCTTGACGGGTGAAAGCCCCAAGGCAGCAAAGTTTGCTGGGGTTAATCCCAACAAGATTGTGATATATTGCCTGGGCTTTAGTGGTGCATTGGCTGGGCTTGCCGGTATGTTTGAAGTGGCCGGGCCAAGCGGTCAAATTAGTATTGATTTTAACGTTGGCTATGGCTTTACTGCGATTATTGTCGCGTTCTTGGGCCGACTAAACCCTTTTGGAATTTTGCTTGCAGGCCTTTTGATGGCGCTCACTTATATTGGTGGTGAAATTGCGCAGTCCAGCCTTGGCTTGCCGTCAGCGGCAATTCAAGCCTTTCAGGGCATGCTATTGTTTTTTTTGCTCGCGCTCGACATGCTGACTAACTTCAAAATAAAATTAGCCAATGCAAAGGTGCGCACATGACCCACATGCGAAGTAACCGATCAGCTCAGTCTAAGCGGAGCAGCCTGTCATGGACCTAAGCGCAATTAGCCCTACCCTGCTAGTCGCCTCATTGATGGTGGCAGCCACACCTATTTTATTGGCGGCCATTGGTGAATTGGTAGTGGAGAAATCTGGCGTCCTCAATCTTGGTGTTGAGGGCATGATGATCATGGGCGCCATCTCTGGATTTGCCGCAGCAGTTTTGACAGGATCACCGATGATTGGCTTTTTATGCGCAGCACTTGGCGGGGCCGTACTGTCGATGATTTTCGCTATTCTTACCCAATATTTTTTATCCAATCAAGTTGCCAGTGGCTTGGCTCTAACACTATTTGGCCTCGGGCTATCGGCCATGCTGGGCCAAAACTACGTGGGGATTAAGCCTCCCGCTTCGGCCAAGCTGGACCTGCCCTTGATCAGTGATATTCCTATAATTGGCCCAATACTATTTTCCCATGACTTCACCGTATATGCCGCGCTTACATTGGTGGCAGGCGTGTGGTGGTTTTTGAAATACACGCGAGGTGGTTTAATCCTGCGTGCAGTAGGCGAAAGCCATGAGGCGGCCCACTCTTTAGGGTATAAAGTTGTGCGCGTGCGGATTTTGGCCATCATGTTCGGTGGCGCCTGTGCCGGGCTTGGGGGTGCTGCGCTTTCACTTGTGCGCGTTCCACAGTGGACCGAAGGCATGACCGCAGGCGCGGGCTGGATTGCGCTGGCCATTGTTGTATTTGCGAGTTGGAAACCAGCGCGCGTCATTCTGGGTGCCTACCTTTTTGGCGGTATAGCCGTTTTGCAGCTGAATCTTCAGGCGGCGGGGGTGTCAATTCCAGTTGAGTATTTATCTATGTCGCCTTATCTTATAACAATTATAGTGTTGGTTGCGATGTCCACTAATCGCTCAAAGTCAGCGCTGAATGCACCCGCGGCCCTTGGCCGTGTGTTCCACGCCTCACGCTGAGGTATTTTAACTGGGGGAAATCTAATGAAATTAAAATCCATTCTGGCCAGCGCTGCGCTGGCTATGACAGCTGCAACTGGCACGCTGGCTGACACAACCAAAGTTGGTTTTGTTTATGTAGGCCCCGTCGGTGATGGTGGCTGGACATATGAGCACGACAAAGGCCGCGAAGCGGTTGTAGCTGCTTTTGGTGACAAAGTTGAAACCATGTATGTTGAAAGTGTTCCAGAGGGTCCAGACGCTGAACGCGTTATGACCGATATGGCCTTGAAGGGTGCTGATTTGATTTTCACAACCTCCTTTGGCTATATGGACCAAACAATAAATGTTGCAGCCAAATTCCCAAATGTGAAATTTGAGCATGCCACAGGCTATAAGCAATCTGACAACGTGTCTGTTTACTCTGCACGCTTCTACGAAGGTCGTGCTGTTCAAGGCCACATTGCCGGTCATATGACTAAATCCAACATCGTAGGTTATATAGGTTCCTTCCCAATTCCAGAAGTTATCCGTGGCATCAACGCCGCCTATATTCACGCCAAAGCGGTAAACCCTGATGTTCAGTTCAAAATTATCTGGGCTTATACTT
>JAVLEV010000118.1:0-6494 GCA_031920365.1 Planktomarina sp.
ACTACATCTGATGCATTTTATGTGGGCCGTGCCCTAGAGGAGTTGGATGCCTATTGGTTCGAAGAACCAATTGCACCAGAGGATTTGGATGGGTACCGCGAATTGCGTGCTGGCTTAACAGTTAATATCTCTGGCGGCGAAACTGAATTCAACAGGTGGGGCTGGCGCAGCATTCTTGAAAATCGTGGATTGGATATTGCGCAGCCGGAAGTTTGCGCACTGGGCGGAGTTTCTGAATACTTGAGGGTGCTAGCCTTGTGTCATGCGCATTTCACACCTGTTATAAATCATGTTTGGGGCAGTGCTATTGCTGTTGCTACCAATCTTCAACTTTTGGCTGCTATGCCGCCTTTGCCCGGTGGTATGCACCCTTGGGAGCCAATGCTTGAATTTGACACAACAGATAATAAATTTCGTGATGAACTGCTAACAGAACCTTTGGATATCCAAGGGCAAGTCAAGTCAAACGCAGGTCGTGTTACAATACCTAAGGGACCAGGCATCGGGGTAGAACCTGATTTAGATTTTATTAATTACTATAGTATCGACGCATAGCTGCGAGGGGATATCAAAATGCAGAAAACAGGTGGAATTATAGAGTGGCTCGTACCATTAGCATTCGTGGGTACAATGAGTTGGCTTATCTGGCACCTGCCAGCCTTTTTGTTAGATTGGTTGCCATATGCATCAGATTCTTTGAGAGCGCAGGTTGAAGCCATATATTTAATTAGTGATGTCACTCCAGACTTAAGTGGGATTTTTGGTGGACACATCGATATTGTTGATTTCGCAGCTTTAATATTGTCGCCCATATTGGCAGTTATAGGCGCGCGCACCGTACGTCCTGCCGGTATGGAGTATTTGGGTGCTAGTAGTATTGACAGTGCGGCATTATTCGTCGGTCGAGTAACAATGATGATGATTGCGCTGATGACTTCGGTCATGTTGTATGAGGTTTTCTTACGCTACATCATAGAAAAACCGACTGAATGGGCCAACGAAATGACGCTTTGGTTTGCTAGTTTTGTTTTCCTGATGTCTGGTTTTTATGCTATGCAACAACGCAGCCATATCCGCATCTTTCTAGTTTATGATATTGCGCCGCGATGGCTACAAAGAGTTTTTGATACGATCTCAACACTGTTGATCGTAACGTTTGCTTTCTTTCTAGTTTATGGCAGCTACAAACAGGTTTTTATAAATAAACTTTACAGATGGGAACTTTACGGATCTGCATTCAATCCGCCTATACCTGCAACGTTGCAGCCAATGATTTTGATTGTAATCACTCTTGTTGCATCGCAGGCGGTACTAAACTTAGTCGCAGACTGGAATAAAGAGCCAGAAGTTCACACGGATGAGCCTGATCAGGAAGAAATTGAAATGCTAAAACGCGCAGTGGGGCAAGACTAATGGATATTGGAACAATTTCACTTATTTTAATGGTTACACTTATCGTATTATTGGCGATAGGAATGCCTCTTGGCCTTGCATCGGCTTCCCTTGCTGTTTTGGTCCTAGTAATGAAGTTTGAACCTTCACTTTTATTAAACCCTCTAAGTTTTGGCGACGGTCTGTTGACTAGTAGACCAGGGACGGGGCCTCTTTATATTCTTGCTCAAAAAATATACGGTCTCTTAACTGATTATGTCCTCATATCGGTTCCACTTTTCATTTTTATGGCATCACTTTTGGAACGCTCTGGAATTGCAAAAGATATGTATTCTTCTCTCAATATTTGGCTATCTCGCACACGAGGTGGAATTGCGATCGTGACTTCGATTATGGCGGTTATAATGGCTGCAATGTCTGGAATTATTGGTGGTGAAGTGGTGCTACTAGGCTTGATTGCCCTCCCGCAAATGTTGAGATTAGGGTATAATCAAAATCTTGCAATCGGTGTGATTTGTGCGTCTGGCTCTTTAGGCACAATGATACCACCGTCAATCGTTCTAATTATTTACGGATTGATTACAGAAACTTCAATCAAAGCACTGTTTACGGCAGCTTTTGTTCCAGGCTTTATGCTGGCCTCAATGATTATTTTGTACATTATTGTTAGGACAACTCTGCACCCAGAAGATGCACCCTTGCCAGAACCAGATCCAAACGATCCAGAACCAGTAGAAAAGCGTAAGCTTTTTGGTGCCTTTATGGCTCTTGTAATAGCTGGTTTCTCAGCCGTTCTGTTTCTACGAGCAGCATTTTTTGAATTTTCTGGATCTAACGCTGCTAGTCAGGGTGATCCTGCGCGGCTTGGAACGTTAGACCATATGCCTTGGTTAGGTGGCATTGTCGTAATAGCGCTACTTTTAATATATTTTGTTTTTGGCAAAGACCGTGCAAAAATTGGTTGGGATATGGGCAAAGGTCTTGTCGCGCCAATGGTAGTAATTGGCGTAGTTCTTGGTTCGATTTATGGCGGTATTACAGGTATCACTGAAGCTGCTGGTATGGGTGCTTGTGCTGTTCTGATCATAGCAGTCCTGCGTGGTGAGGGATCATTCCAATTAGTCTGGGAAAGTTTGATGCGCACTTTAAGGTCTACGGGTACAATCATTTGGGTCACTATAGGTGCGGCTTCGCTCGCAGGGGCCTACACCATAGCAGGTGGTCCAACTTATGTTGCAGACCTAATAGTTGGAAGAGATCTCCCAACTATGGGAGTGATCCTTACAATGATGTTAATTTTATTGTTTATGGGCGCGTTTATGGACTGGGTTGGCATCGTTCTTTTGATAATCCCTGTATTTTTACCAATAGTCCTCCGTCTTCCTATCGATGAAATTGGACTTTTGGGTCAGTTAGCACCTAATCATGTGGCTATTTGGTTTGGCGTCTTATTCTGCATGAACATGCAGGTCAGTTTTCTGTCGCCACCGTTTGGACCGGCTGCGTTTTACCTAAAATCAGTAGCACCACCGCATATCAGTCTTACAGATATATTTAAGGGGTTCCTACCGTTTATTGGCATCCAATTGCTGGCGCTGTCGGTGTTGCTGATCTGGCCAAATATCATAGCTCTACTTTTGTGAGCTCAACTATGGGATTGAGCTCTGATCAAATAAGGCAATTTCAAACAGTAGGATATGTCGTTGTTCCAGATTTGATACCTGCTGATATACTTGCGCGGGTCAAAGCTGAATACGCTGAGCTTTTGGACGGCCTTTATGATGGTTGGATTGCTGATGGCTTAGTGCAAAGGCCTGGAAAGGATTTGGATTTTTGGGGTAAATTGTTGAGCGCATACCAGGCTGGATGTGACTACTTTCAACCAATGGATATTTCTCTACCGGGTGACCGGATCATGGAAGATACCCCGTTTCATATTGGTCCAGCGGTATTTGACATGTTGACTGCAGCCTCATTGTTGGATGCGGTTGAGCAATTGATTGGCCCTGAATTGACAAGTAACCCGATCCAGCACGTGAGGCTTAAGCCTCCAGAAAAAAAATTGGACCCAGGTGAAGTGCGGCCCCATATTAGAGCAACAGATTGGCACCAAGATCGGGCCGTGGCTTTGGAAGATGCCGATCAAACTGATATGGTCACAGTATGGCTCGCAATTACAGATGCTACTGTTGAAAATGGGTGCTTGCAGGTTCAGCCACAAGTTTCAGGGCAAAAAATTCTTCCCCATTGTGCCCTTACGCAAACGGGAATTGCAGATGGATTTGTGGATAAAACAAAAGCATTCCCTTTACCTGTGAACGCGGGTGGGGCGGTTTTATTTCATCCGCTAACGCCGCATGCCTCACTAACCAATATAACCAATGGCTTTCGCTGGTCCTTTGATATTCGATTTAATGTTACAGGACAGCCGACGGGCCGCTCGCATTTTCCAGACTTTGTAGCGCGTTCGCGCGCTCATCCAGAGACTGAATTATGCGACTGGAGAGCTTGTAAAGATCAGTGGGAAAGTGCTCGGGTGCGATTAGCGCAGGGCCAGCATGTTGATATTCATCGGTGGTCCTCGGACTCGCCTTACTGTGCCTGAGATTGTTGCTTTAAGGAGTAAAAATGGACTTTGTAAGGTTGGATCGCGCTGATACAGTGGTAACGTCAACGCGGAGCCTGGATTTTGGCTACTCTATCGATAATTTCCATACAAATGCTGCAATTCCCTCGGGACATAAAGTGGCCACTGTGCGGATGGGTGTGGGTGATCCTGTACGTAAATACGCTCAACTTATTGGCTATGCCTCTTGCGATATAATGCCGGGTGATCACGTACACACGCACAATGTTGATTTTCGAAGCACTGCGATGGAGTATGAGTTTTCAACTGATTTGCGCCCAGTGCCACCAGCTGTAAAACAAGATACCTTTATGGGGTTTCGCCGTGAAAATGGTAGGGTTGGTACGCGCAATTATATTGCAATAGTAACATCGGTTAATTGCTCGGCTACTGCCGCACGGATGATAGCTGACCACTTTACAGCTGCGGTTCTATCGGATTACCCAAATATTGATGGTGTGGTGGCTTTTGTCCATGGAACTGGATGTGGTATGGCGGATTCTGGAGATGGGTTTGAAGCGCTGCAGCGTGTGATGTGGGGCTATGCTAAACATCCAAACCATGCAGGTGTTCTCATGGTGGGGCTGGGCTGTGAGATGAACCAAATTGATTGGTTGCTAGAAGCTTACGGCCTCAAGCAAAGCACAACCTTTCAAACTATGAATATCCAGAAAGTTGCAGGTTTGCGCCTGTCGATAGAGTTAGGCATAAAAAAAGTAACGGAAATGCTGCCGATTGCAAACCAAGCAACGCGTGAAGAGTGTCCTGCATCTGAATTAATGGTTGCGCTGCAATGTGGTGGTTCTGATGCGTGGTCGGGGGTCACCGCAAACCCCGCATTAGGCTACGCTTGTGACCTCCTGACTGCGCAAGGCGCAACTGGAGTTTTGGCCGAAACACCAGAAATTTATGGCGCTGAGCACCTACTGACACGTAGAGCTGTAAATCGAGCGGTAGGCGATAAGCTTATTGGCCTGATTAAATGGTGGGAAGACTACACGGCACGCAACAGCGGATCGATGGATAATAACCCTAGTCCCGGAAATAAAATAGGAGGCCTTACTACGATTTTGGAAAAATCACTGGGTGCGGCTTCTAAAGGAGGGACCACGCCTTTGATGGGGGTCTATAAATATGCGGAACCTGTCAGCGTGCGTGGCTTCACATTTATGGATAGCCCAGGATATGACCCTGCGTCTGTGACAGGCCAGATTGCTGGTGGTTGTAATCTTGTATGTTTCACAACTGGGCGTGGGTCTGCATTTGGATCAAAGCCTGCACCTACGATTAAAGTGGCAACAAACAGTGAGATGGCAAACCGCATGGCTGAAGATATGGATGTTGACGCTGGCGAGATCCTATCCAGCGGTGTTAGTATAGAGGATAAGGGTCGTGAAATTTATGAGATGTTTCTGCGCGTGGCATCTGGTGAGGTGACAAAGTCAGAAGGTCAGGGCCTTGGCGATTATGAATTTGTACCCTGGCAAATTGGAGCTGTGATGTGAAGCGCATTTTGGTAGTTGGTGGTGGTTTAATAGGCAGCCGTCATCTGCAAGCTGTCCAAGCGCATGCTGGATGTGAACTTGTTGGCTTGGCCGATCCTGATATGTCAATCCAACCTGATGTACCCCGTTTAACCAATATGGGAGAAGCCACGGGACCAGTCGACGGTGTTATCATTGCAACTCCGACCCATTTACATGCATCCCTCGGCATAGAGGCGGCAGAACGTGGCTGGCACATGCTGATAGAGAAACCGGTTGCTGAGACACTTCAAAGCGCACAAAAGCTAGAAACTGCATTGCGTGATAAAAATATTCGCTCTCTCGTAGGGCATCACCGTCGCTATCATGCAGTTGTCCAACAGCTTAAAGCATGCCTTGAAGACGGGTTGATTGGGGAGGTGGTTAACGTTTCAGTCATATGGGCAATGCGGAAGCCAGATACATATTTTGAAGATAATTGGCGTACTGACGGTGGTAGCCCTGTGATGATAAACTTAGTGCATGATATTGATGTCTTGCGGTTTGTTATTGGTGAAATTACACAAACTGTTGCCTTAAAAGGGCGAGCTTTTCGTGGATCAACCCGCGTTGAAAGTGGTGCTATTGCTCTGGGATTTCAAAACGGTGCAGTCGGGACCATTAGTTTTTCTGATACTACGCCGAGTCCTTGGGGGTTTGAGGCGGGCACTGGTGAGAACCCAAACATTGGCACAACAAAACAAGACATGATGTGGATTACAGGAACAAAAGGTGCTATCAGTTTCCCATCTATGACAGTCTGGATGGGTACTGATTGGGGTACTTCGGCCAAGCCTATTTCGTTTGAACCGGCGCAGAATTCGAGAACCCCACTTGAAGCGCAATTAGATCATTTTATCGATGTGATTAATGGAGCTAAGCCCTTAATTGATGTCGCAGATGCTGCATTAACTCTTGCGATCGCACAAGGGTTGGAAAACCAGCTCTCTGCT
>JAVLEV010000119.1:0-4338 GCA_031920365.1 Planktomarina sp.
GATCAACCCGTTCAATCAATAAGTCAGTTATATCAATCGCTTGCACACTTCGCACTACAGAATTTTTCTCCAATATAGCACTTGCCTTAAATTTGCGCATAAAAATATCAAAAAGTGGATCAACTTCTCGCATGAAGATTTGTTTTAATAGTTTGAAACGATCCTCGACAACTCTCATCTTTTCAAGTCTATTTTTTCGAATTTTTTGAACCTTAATGTCGAATGCCTCAGCCGCTTTAGCAAAAGCCTTTGGTGACAAATTAGCTCTATCCTCAGTTAATTGAATTTCTTCATTTTTTAAACTATTTAATATTTTCATATTTTCTTGGTTAAAAGACTTATTTTTTAAATTAAAAGCATCGCGCATGGATTGTCCAAATTTAGATGTCTCATAGGCTCTTTCCAAATCTACCACTAATATTCCAGAAGACTGAGCACTTGCAGTAAAAGTGAAGACTGGAACAAAAACACTTAAACAGAACATAACCAAATATGTACCTAACCGAGGGCTCATATTCAAAATGAAGTCGATAAGGTCAAGTCAAATGACTGTTCTACGTCATTTGGCGCTTTTTTTACAGCATCTGTCCAGTTGAAACGTAACGGTCCAATTGGCGTTTTCCAAAAAACAGATACACCGGCTACAGCTCGTAGAGTGAAATCATCATATAGAACCTTGCTCGGTACCGGTGAATCAGTAGCAGTATCCAGTGAGCCTTTGTCTAGCCCCCAAACAGAACCAGCATCAAAAAACGCTCCGAAATCTATCCCATACTCTTCCGGCAGGCCAAGTGGAAACTGTGTTTCAAAACGCGCAACTGCATAGAAGTTACCACCAAGAGCATCATCAATTGGCGGATTTCCTAACAAATTTATTTCCCTTGGACCAAGACCTCCCGCCGCAAAGCCACGGAACATGTTAGAGCCCAAGAAGTAACGGTCTGTAACGCGGCTGGAGCTTCCATTTTTAGACAAAATAGAGCCAAATTCAAAAACCCCAGTCAATTTGACGTCTTCATTCCTTATATAGGTTTCTCCACCAACTTTTATATTACTTCTAACAAACGGGTTGCTACCGGTGAACGCAAAATCCTGTGCAAATTTAAGAAAAGTACC
Organism: Planktomarina sp.; assembly: GCA_031920365.1. GTDB lineage: Bacteria > Pseudomonadota > Alphaproteobacteria > Rhodobacterales > Rhodobacteraceae > Planktomarina. The sequence continues at coordinate 1,117 of JAVLEV010000119.1, forward strand.
AGCCTTAGGGTTTAAGCCCGTTCGTCGGTTGTCATATGAATATTTATATCCAAGCCCAAAATTCGCCCTCCGCCCACTAGCAGACTCTTTCTTTATTATATTTGAGCTAGTCGTGACATCAGTAACAATCTCCGACTGAGTAAAAGCCTTAACCCCAAGAACCGCTGAAGTATCGAGCGCAAAGCCTAAGGTCGACGAAGTGCCAAAAGTCTCAGTATCGTATTTGGCATTATTGCTATCGGTCCGTTGATAGTCCAAGTCAAGATTCAGACTAACTTCTTGCTGCAATACTGCAGGTTCATCGAAGGAGAACAGTATTCTTCTGGTCTTAGCGGTGGTGTTAACTGCGGCACTGATAGCCTGGCCCCGCCCAAGAAAGTTAGATTCCTTAAAACTTGCGACTAAACCAACCCCATTAGCAGAATTATAGTTAGCTCCAAAGCTTAAGCTCCCTGTAGGTTTTTCTGTAACGGTTACCTCTACAACTCTCTTGTTGGGTGCTGACCCTTCACGAATAGCCACATCAGATTGACCAAAAAAACCAAGAACGCGTATGCGTTCTGCACTTGCACGGATTTCACGTGGATTTAGCGCATCTCCCTCAACCACCTTGAACTGACGCCTAATCACACGGTCTGCTGTGGTTGTATTTCCGGCAATATCAATCCGCTCCACAAACACACTTGGTCCAGGTGATATAATCAAATCAATATCCAAAGCTAAATCAATGTCACGACGAGTAACACGCGGCTCTACCCTTGCGAAGTCCAAGCCCAGCTGTAACGCCCGTCGCTCCATCCGCGTAATCGTATTTTCTAATAAGACAGGCGCGTAAACTTGACCATCCTCAAAAGTTATGGCGCGGTCAAATTCGCGTATATCTAAGTTAGGAAAATTTGATGAAGTTGTTATCGTACCAAACTTATATTGCTGCCCCTCTTGCACGTTAAAGGTTATGAAGAAAGAATCTCGCGTCTTGGATAGCTCTGGATTCACTGACAAAACTTGGAAATCCACATAGCCTCGCGACTTATAAAAGTCGCTCAAGACCTGTTTGTCAAACTCGATACGATCTTCTACCAAAGTATCACTTTGAACTATTAACCGTAGCAAACCTGCCTGCTTCGTCCCCAAAACGCGACGCAGCCTACTATCTGAAAAACTACGGTTTCCAACAAACGAAATCCGCTCTATTTCAACAACACCGCCTTCAGTAATTTCAAAAACGACATCTACACGATTATCTGATCGTCGAATTATACGTGGTTCAATACTTGCTGATGTGTGACCACGATTGGCATAAGTCGCAGCAATAGAATTTGTATCATCAATAACTTGGCTAATAGAATAAACTCGGCGAGGCAATGTTTCCACAATACCTTCTAATTGCGTATCGCTGAGCAAATCATTGCCCTCAAAAACAACTGCATTTACGGTTGGAAACTCAACCACCTCAATTATTAAAGATCCTTCAACAAACTCTGCTGAAACCGTTTCGAAAAGCTCGGAATTTCGTACCCTTTGGACCGCATCATTCACATTACCAGCGCTAAAACTATCACCAATTTCAATACCAGAAAATGATTTAATTGTGGCTGTTTCAATTCTACGGTTTCCCTCTACTACAACCGAAGAAATCTTGAACTCCTGCGCATGCGCAACCTGAAGAAAACAGACTACAAAAAAGCACACTGTAAAAGTGAACATTATAAAATTGGCGACATGGCCAGCTGTGGCCGCAAATAACTTCATCTCATCGGTCCCCAAGTTTTACCAAGTATATTGAAAAAGAACTTACCGCCTCACCGCGGACGTGTCAAAAGCAACTGTTGCCCAAAGTCATTAATTAAGCGTGGATTTCACTCATGGACAGACTGAATTCATCACAACACTAAAAGCAGTGAGGGATAAAACAATAATAAGCCCCAAAGTCATTAAAAATTGAACCACAGAATCACTTGGCTTTCGTCCAGTAATTGCCTCAACCGCACAAAAAACCAAATGGCCGCCATCTAATACAGGAATTGGAAACAAGTTCATCAGACCAACGGCGGTAGATAGCCCTGCAATGAGAGCCAAAAAGGGTGCCGCTCCTTGGCTTGCAATTTGACCTGCCGTCTCCGCGATAGCCACTGGACCCGATAAATTACAAGCGCTAATCGAGCCCAAAATCATTTGCTTAAGCCCCAATAAAGAGATTTTTATTATATACCATGTTCTCTTAACAGCAGCGATAATCGCGGTGCTAAAAGGCTGTGCTTTTTTTTCTGGTTCAAAAAATGTGCCCCCTGTGATTCCTACAAGTCGGCGGTTTTCGAAACTGCCATCAGCCCCTGGAATTGCAACGGGTTTTGAACGTAAAACAACATCAAATTCGGCACCAAAGCGGAAGAGCGAAAAAACCATTTCGTCTTCAGCGGCAGCCGCAACTATTTTTTGAACATCCGAAAATCCAAAAATTGGTTGGCCATCGATGCCTGTGATGACATCACCAGATAGGATCCCTGCTTCAATAGCGGCAGACCGTGGCTGTACTTGGGAGACTAGTGCCGGGAAAGGTACAGGGCCGAGCGCGTAAACCCGGACTCCATTACGTTTTACAGTATAAGTCACAGGACCCTTAACGTCCTGCCCTGCCTGAACAAACTCTTTGAAATTAAAAACGTCAAACCCGTTCACAGCAACAATTTCATCCCCCAAATTTAAAGTAAAATCGCCTGGGATAGAGAACATTTTCTTAATTTTGAGTGTATCCGTAAACTGCCCTTGCCACATAAATAAACCACAAAATAAGAATATTGATAAAATAAAGTTAAACGCGGGTCCTGCGGCTGCTGTGGCTGCTCTCGCCCAAATTGGCGCCCCGTGCATTGTACGGCGTAACTCGATAGGTGATAAACTTTGCAAAATAACCCCATCTGGTGCGCTTGCCACAGTAGCGTCAGCTTTGAATTTAACATAGCCACCAAACGGAAGTGCTGCTATCTGCCACCGAGTTCCATGCCTGTCCACGCGGGATAGCAACACGGACCCAAAACCTACTGAAAATACTTCAGCATGGATACCACACCAGCGGCCAACAATATAATGGCCATACTCGTGCACGGCTATAATCACCGACAAAGCAAGAATAAAAAAGAACATTACCCAAATAAATCCACCAAACGCAGCAGACAACGAGCCAAAATCAAACATATAAATCCCTAGCTATTTTGCGCGTCA
>JAVLEV010000119.1:4438-6374 GCA_031920365.1 Planktomarina sp.
GGGCCGATGTGCGCCATCATCCCACCATCATTAAACCCAACTATCGCATGAATCAGGCTTTCAGGATGAATAATAGTTTCGATAAGCTTACCCTTAATTCCAAAAAATTCCTTAGTTTCAATAAGTTCCATTGCTTTATTAAACATTGAGGCACTATCAATTGTTATTCGCTGCCCCATACTCCAGTTTGGGTGGTTCTGAGCTTGAGCTGGGGTAGCCTTAGCCAAATCCGCCTGTGGCCAGTCACGAAAAGCCCCACCACTTGCCGTAATGATTATGCGCTCAACACTGGAGAGGTCCTCACCAAGTAAAGCCTGAAAAATCGCAGAATGTTCACTGTCGACAGGTAGTATCGTGGCTCCATATTCGGTTGCATGCTTCAAAAGTAATGGACCCGCAGCAACTAGTGACTCTTTATTAGCTAGAGCAAGTGTAGCCCCCTGCCGCACTATATTCATGCTAGGGACCAAACCGGCAATTCCAACGATCGCCGACATCGCCCAATCTACAGGTCGATCTGCCGCCTCAGAAATAGCTAAATCACCTGCAGCAACCTCAATCCCTAAACCTGATACACCGTCAAGCAACAAAGGCAGCAATTCACTGAAAGCTGTTACAACTATTTTAGGACAAAATTCACGTGCATCTTTAACTAACTGTTCGATATTTCGACCACCAGTTAAAGCTATCAGTTCATAGGATGAGGGATCTCTACGCAGCAATTCCAGCGTATTCTGTCCAATTGAACCTGTGGAACCAAATATGGAAATGCGCCTCATCAGATCAAGAATACAGCCAAGGTGACACCAAGAACCAATGCACCACCAACAAAGCCATCAAATCGATCCAGAAAACCACCATGTCCAGGAATTAGATGTGAACTGTCTTTCACACCCATACGGCGCTTAACCCAACTTTCGGCTATATCCCCCATCTGCGCACCAAAAGCAACAGCAACCGCTACAGGAACCGCCCAATTAATTCCAGAATATTGCATTAAAATAAAGCCAAGTAATGCAGCTAAAATCCATCCCGCTAATGTTCCGCTCCAAGTTTTTTTAGGACTTATGGACGGCCAAAACTTTCTCCCACCAATCAGGCGGCCCGCCACATAGCCGCCAATATCAGATAAAATCACCAATGCCGCCAGAATACCAATCCCAAAGCTTCCAAAGTTTAAAGCTATATACCAAAATGAAATCATGCCGAGAGTAACAAAGCCACCGTACAAAACATATATAGCACGTTGATATTTCACCAAGCCAGCACCAATAAGGATTGGTAGAAATCCAGCAACACTGGGCAGCGTAAGTTCACTAAATATAATTACAGGCTGCACAACCATCGGCAACCAACCCAAAATAGAAATTGAAGTCACCGCAAACAATCTGCGGCCAAACAGACCAAATATACGCGCCAACTCCCATTGCATTGCGATAATACTCAAAAAACCCAAAACTAAAATACCCGTAGTGCCTAGGGCTAGAGCAGTGGTAAGCACAATTAAAAGAACCACCGCTGAAGCAAAACGTAGAGGCAGATCTGCCCATTTTTCATGTATCATAGTAAACTTGCTCCAAGCGATTCTTTAAATACGAAGTTAGAAATCAGTTTATGCAAATTTTTAGAACTAACTTTAGAGCAAAGTGTATTAACCAACTGTATTTTACCAGTGAGAAACAGCCAACGTATAAAAAACAAAATCAAATAAGCTCTAAAGCCGTAATCACTATTAGCGCGGTAACTGCGGCTTAAATAAGGATAGACTTCTTTGGCTAAGATGCAGTTATCGATGTAAATATTAATAATATTACTAGAAATTAACTGCAATATTGCCCATAATTCCTTCCGAACATTCATACTATTATTCTGCTTATAGCTGTGATCACTATTCATAATTACTATAAAATACGTATTGTTTTTAAAAGATCTAGAC
>JAVLEV010000120.1:0-3943 GCA_031920365.1 Planktomarina sp.
AAGGCATTTAAAGATAAATCGTTTACGATTAGAACTTTAATATCGCTAGCCTTTATGCCTGCTGCTTGCAAAATTGGATTGGCCAATGCTTGCAACCCGTGCTCAATGTCTGGATCGCGTAACAGACCAATACTTTGTGCAGAGGTTGCCTGAATTGTTATAATTATTACTACTAAAATTGCTTTTAAATGAGTGATTAACATTGACGTTCCTCTCAGTAGTGCGCACCACTAAATAAAAAAAGGTTAAAGTATGGATCTGTCTAAACGTAGCCAAGTAGATCCTTTCATTGTTATGGATGTGATGGAAGCTGCGCGTTCTGCGGAAGCGGAAGGTCGCCGAATAATACATCTAGAAGTTGGACAACCTAGCACAGCAGCACCGCAGAAAGCTCGCCAGGCGGTCAGGGAAGCTTTAGATGTCAATCCGTTAGGTTATACTGTTGCCCTTGGCCTCCCTGCGTTAAGGGAAGGAATCGCTCAGCTTTACATGCGCTGGTATGGAATAGATCTAGATCCAGGCCGGGTTATCATTACATCTGGTTCATCGGCAGGTTTTTTACTGGCATTTACTACATTATTTGATACTGGTGCGAAAGTTGGTGTGGCCGCTCCCGGTTATCCGTCCTACAGGCAAATTCTTAAGGCGCTTTCACTGAAGCCTATTGATATCCCAACCCATTCCAAAAGAGGCCACCAGCTTCGGCCGCAGGATGTAGCGATGCATAGCTTGGATGGTTTGCTAGTAGCTTCGCCAGCAAACCCTACTGGCACAATGCTTGATAAACTCGCCCTTAAAGCTCTTGCCGACTATGCGAACCAATCGGGTATTAGTTTCATCTCAGATGAGATTTATCATGGAATAGAGTACGAAAAAAAAGCTGTGACAGTCTTAGAAGTTACAAATAATGCATACGTAATCAATTCATTTTCTAAGTTCTTTTCGATGACAGGTTGGCGAATTGGATGGTTAGTTGTCCCAGAGGATCATGTGCGTAGCGTGGAACGCTTAGCGCAGAATATGTTCATTTGCCCTCCACACGTTAGCCAAATTGCAGCTCTAGCTGCTTTGGAATGTAGGGTGGAAACGTCTATAAATCTGAAGGTTTACGCTGAAAATCGACGTTTAATGTTGGAAGGCTTGCCGCAGGCAGGGTTCACAAATATCGCACCACCTGACGGCGCGTTTTACATCTATGCGGATATTTCTGAATTTAATGTAGACAGCCGAGTTTTTGCGGCGGAGATTTTGGCCAAAGTAGGCGTGGCAATAACGCCAGGTTTAGATTTTGATCCGTTGCGCGGTGGTGTAACAATTAGGTTTTCTTATGCGCAATCCACACATGAAATTACGGAAGGACTCCGCCGTTTGAGGGCTTTTATGCAAACTCATTATCTTTAGAGTGTAGACTATTATGGTAACTTGAACAGTCATGCAGGCACTAGATCTGACTACTGTTCAATATCTAAGCTAGGACTTTTGACCTTAGACTGCGTACGTCATATAGAAGCAAAAAATGGGGGGCTAATTTACCTATGCGGATCTCGAGTACTCTCAGAGAAATTTTGACGCAACTGCCCTTAAAGTTATTTGCGTTGGTAATGCGCATATTTGGGGCTTTTTTTTCCATCATTACTATGATGGCAGTTTTTATCGCTCTCGTATTGGCCGCTGTGTTCGTCATCTATGGAAAAGGATTGCCGGATCATGATGATTTAGCCAATTACAAGCCGAAAACTATTAGCAGAATATATTCGGGCAAAGGACATATTATTGACGAATTTGCAACAGAGCGCCGATTGTTTGCAGCTGCTAACGAAATACCTGACTTAGTAAAAATGGCTTTTATTTCTGCTGAGGATAAGAACTTTTATAGTCATGCAGGATATGATCCAGCGGGTATGCTCGCTGCCTTACGTGATGCCATTGTTTCTCGGGGTGAAAATTTGCGGGGCGCATCAACAATAACTCAGCAGGTCATGAAAAACTTTCTGCTCGATGGGTCACGCTCCGCAGAACGCAAGATAAAAGAACTTATACTTGCTAGCCGTATTGAAGGTACGTTGGACAAAGACCGTATTCTCGAGTTGTATCTTAACGAGATTTTTTTGGGTCAAAATTCTTATGGTGTTGCTGCGGCGGCACAAACTTATTTCAACAAACCATTGCAAAATTTACTTCCTGAAGAGGTTGCTTATTTGGCAGCACTCCCGAAAGCCCCTTCTCAATATCATCCGGTAAGGCAACGTGAGCGGGCAGTTTTACGGCGAAATTTTGTGCTTCGCGAGATGAATGAAAATGGCTTTTTAACTAATAATGCTTACGAAATAGCCCATAAGCAGCCATTAAAAACAGTACAAAATGGAGATTTCCAAAGCTTTCGCAGCAGCCTGCCTTCTCGCGATTACCCTACGGATGAAATTCGCCGGCAATTGACTCGTGATTTTGGAGAAGCAGAGTTTTTTACTGGTGGTTATTCCGTGCGGTCTACGATTGATCCAGCACTGCAAGAGGTGGCTGCGCGAAGCCTGCGTCTGGGGCTGGAAGATTATGATCGTAAGCAGGGTGTTTATCACGGTGGCCAACAGTCCATTTCTTCAGATCAGCTAACCTCATGGCGCGATGCATTGCGTGATATTACTTTGCATCGTGACATCTCAATTAATCAAAAATGGCACCCTGCGGTAGTTCTAGAATTGGTTGGAAATGATGCTCGTTTGGGTATTGAGGGGTTTACAGGTGAGGACCACTGGCTGCCAGCCAAAGATTTACAATGGATCAAAAAGCAGTTGAGGGATGGGACCACCCGCAGTAACTTGGTGGAGCGGGTAAAAGATCTTTTGTCAGTTGGTGATGTTATTCTTGTAGTACCTATTTTTGATGCAGGTGGCGATCTGATGCTTAATTGGTCTTTGCGTCAAGTGCCCAAAATTCAAGGTGGCTTTATGGCGATGGATGTGCACACCGGTCGGGTTATGGCGATGCAGGGTGGTTTTTCCTACCAGCATTCTGTTTTCAACCGTGCAACGCAAGCCAACCGGCAGCCTGGCTCGTCGTTTAAGCCCTTTGTTTACGCTACAGCCCTGGATAGTGGCTATAGCCCTGCTACTATCGTGATCGACGCTCCTATCGAAGTAGACACACCACAAGGTCTTTGGCGCCCAAAAAATTATTCTGACAAATTCTACGGTCCAACCCCCGTGCGCACGGGCATTGAGCAATCGCGCAATCTGATGACGGTGCGATTGGCCCAAGAATTGGGTATGGACACTATTGCAACTTATGCAGAAAAATTTGGCGTTTATGACAACATGAAGCCATATCTTTCCGCTTCGCTTGGTTCTGAAGAAACTACTCTTTATAAAATGGTTTCTGCCTATGCTATGTTTGCTAATGGGGGAGAGCGGGTACTACCAACACTGGTTGATCGTGTGCAGGACAGAAGTGGCAAGACAGTTTTTTTGCACGATAAACGAAGTTGTGCAGACTGTAAGCGTCCAGACCTCATTGCAGGCTGGTTACCTGAGATTGTATCTGATCGTGAGCGGGTGATGGATCAAGTGACAGCCTATCAGCTCACCTCCATGATGGAGGGCGTAGTTGAGCGTGGAACGGCGAGGCGAACGGTGAACCTACCGGTACCGGTTGCGGGCAAGACTGGCACTACCAACGAAGCCAAGGATGTTTGGTTTGTTGGTTTTACTAGCAACATTGTAGCAGGGTGTTACATGGGCATGGATCAACCTGCACCGCTTGGACGTGGTGCAGGTGGCGGTGGAATGTGTGGACCAGTTTTCAATCGATTCATGGAAGTTGCAATTGAGCACTATGGGGCTGGTCAATTTAAGGTACCAGAGAATGGTACTTTTATAAATATTGATCGCTTCACTGGTGCGCGATTACAAGAAGATGCTGAAGGGAATCATGTGGTGGCTGAGTTTTT
>JAVLEV010000120.1:4043-6316 GCA_031920365.1 Planktomarina sp.
TTATGCGGTCAGAAATGTCCAATTTAGTGGAAGCCATAGGTAAATCCCTCGCTCTTTTATCGCAGCGTTTAGATTATGAAACTGCCGGTTATCGTTTGGAAGAATTTAATGCAATTATTGAAGATCCAAGCCTTTGGGACGACCAGGAAAGGGCACAGAAGCTTATGCGGGATCGCCAAATTTTGGTAGATGGCATATCAATTTATGAGAGTATCAAACAAGATTTGTCTGAAAATCTTGAAATGATAGAATTGGGCGAGATCGAAGGTGACAGTGAGGTCGTCAAGGATGCGGAAGATGCATTGAAGGCGCTTATGGCGATGGCCGCTGATAAAGAGTTGGAAGCTCTCTTGGACGGCGAAGCCGATAGCAATGATACTTTCTTGGAAATAAACTCAGGGGCTGGAGGCACAGAAAGTTGCGATTGGGCCCTGATGTTGGTACGCATGTATGTTCGATGGGCTGAGAAGAAAGGCTACACGGTTGAGCTGCAATCAGAAACTGCGGGTGAGGAAGTTGGAATTAAATCTGCGGCTTATAAAATTACGGGACATAATGCTTATGGCTGGTTAAAATCAGAATCTGGTGTACATCGACTGGTGCGGATTAGCCCTTTTGATTCAGCGGCCAAGCGCCACACGTCTTTTTGCTCAATTTGGGTCTATCCAGTAGTTGATGATAACATTGATATTGTGGTCAGCCCCTCTGATATTCGTATAGATACCTACCGCAGTTCTGGCGCTGGCGGGCAGCATGTGAACACTACTGATTCAGCGGTACGTATAACCCATCACCCAACTGGGATTGTGGTAACTAGCTCTGAAAAATCTCAACATCAGAACCGGGATATTGCAATGAAAGCTCTGAAATCAAGACTGTATCAAATGGAATTAGACCGTCGAAATACTGCAATTAACGAGGCACATGATAATAAAGGGGATGCTGGTTGGGGTAATCAAATCCGAAGCTATGTCTTGCAGCCTTATCAAATGGTTAAGGATCTTCGTACATCCTATGAAACGTCTGATACAAAAGGCGTATTGGATGGAGATCTTGATGGACTAATGGCAGCTACCTTAGCGATGAATGTGTCTGGAAAGTCTCGCGCCGATTCCAATAGCAAATAAAACAAGCGCAATTAAATTATGCCTTCGTTAAAATTCCCCAGCTTTTATTAATTCTTTAGATCTGTCGCCGCGCTTTTTTTTGCCGAGCTGGGGTTTAGCGGATCATCCTGACGTTGTACTGAACCTTCGAAGTGAGCGCCACTCTCGATCGCAATAGTCTTATGAATTATATCGCCCTCAACTTGCGCAGTTGACGTTAGACGCACTTTTAGCCCTCGTACTCGACCTATGACATGGCCATTGACGACTACGTCATCGGCAATGATCTCACCCTTGACAGTAGACCCTTCACCAATAGTTAAAAGATGTGCACGGATATCACCATCCACGCGACCTTCGACTTGAATGTCCCCTGTAGTTTTCAAATTACCCGTGATTAGAAGGTCCGAAGATAAGATGGAGGCAGCTGGTTTTGCTTTAGGCGCAGCTGGTTTAAATTCAGCCGCAGGTTTATTTATGGGTGCTGAATGAGCAGTTGCACTATCAGTTTTTTCGGATGGGTCATTAATTTTACTTTTAGAAAACATCTCGTCCTGCCTTGATATAAGTCATCGGGTTAATAGCTTTACCGTTCACACGAACTTCATAATGAAGATGAGTACCGGTAGATTTACCTGAGTTTCCCATATCGCCAATCTTTTGTCCACGAGAAACGCGCTGGCCCTTTTTTACGCGGATTTTCGCCAGATGGGCGTAGCGAGTTTCTATGCCAAAGGCGTGTTTGACATAAACAACGCGACCATAGCCCCCGCCCCATTCTGCACGAATAACAACCCCGTCTGCTGTCGCATAAATAGGAGTTCCACTTTTAGCAGCCAAATCAGTTCCACGATGCATTTGGCCCCAACGAGGTCCAAAGCCGCTTGTATACCGAAACGGTCCTTTGATAGGCATTGAGAATGGAGCTTTCTCAGCTGCGATCCTATAAATATTTAATTTGTCGAGTTGGGCTAAAATATTATTTGCTCGATCAACGGTTGGACCAATAATTGATATCTCATTGGCAGCGTACGGAATTGGTAGCAGTGCCCCACCTTCTCCCGAATAACCGCCTTTAATTTGTTCGATTAATCTATTTGTATTGAGACCGGCATTTCTAAACATTTTGTCCAGAGGTTTTACTGAGATAGTCATAGCATCTTCAAG
>JAVLEV010000121.1:0-6179 GCA_031920365.1 Planktomarina sp.
CAAGGTTCCAAGTGATGATCAGCATTTTGCCTACAGCTTTCATCTTCATTGCAGCAGCATTAGTTTTAGGCATTTTACCAAGGGGCCATGTCCGAGGTGTTATCCTGCTTTTAACTCCAATACTTGCAGCGTGGCAGATTTGGAACCTTCCAGTGGGTATTTTCGCACAAGTCGAGTTTGTAGGTCAGACACTTGATATGATGCGGGTTGATAAATTATCGCGAATATTTGGCTTAATTTTCTGTTTAGCTGCATTTTTGGGAAACCTTTACGCATGGCATGTGCGCGACTTTATCCAACAAATAGCTGCTTTGCTTTATGCTGGCGCCGCCATAGGAGCGGTTTTTGCAGGCGATCTGATTACCTTATTCTTTTATTGGGAAGGAACAGCACTAGCCTCAGTATTTCTAATTTGGGCTCGCAGAACTGAAGGCTCCTATCACACAGGAATGCGGTATTTAATTATTCAAATCACGTCAGGCGTTATTCTACTAGCAGGAACTGCATTACTGTACAGGGAAACTGGATCAATTACTTTCGAACGCATGACCCTTAGCTCGTTAGGCACATGGCTTATCTTTCTATCTTTTGGCATAAAATGCGCGTTCCCACTGCTCCATAATTGGCTTCAAGACAGTTACCCCGCTGCTACAATTACTGGTACAGTAATCCTCTCTGCCTTTACTACAAAACTGGCGGTATATGCACTTGCTCGTGGATTTGCTGGTACAGAACTATTAATATATGTTGGTGCTGTGATGACTTTATTTCCAATCTTTTTTGCAGAGATTGAAAACGATTTGCGCCGAGTATTGGCTTACAGTCTTAACAACCAATTAGGCTTTATGGTTGTTGGTATCGGCGTAGGTACTGAAATGGCAATCAATGGTACGGCGTCGCATGCCTTTGCCCACATTCTATATAAAGCATTACTGTTTATGAGCGTTGGTGCAGTAATGCTACGTACAGGGACATCTAAAGCTTCAGAGCTTGGTGGACTGTGTCGCACCATGCCTCGGACCGCAATATTTTGTTTGGTTGGGGCGGCATCAATTTCTGCTTTTCCACTCTTCTCCGGGTTTGTCACCAAGTCATTGATAATGGATGAGACTGCCAATCAGCATTACCCAATAATCTGGGGAATACTCGTGTTTGCCTCTGCTGGTGTATTATCTCACTCAGGAATTAAAATTCCATACTTTACGTTTTTTGGCCATGATAGTGGGCTACGGCCTAAAGAGGCTCCAATCCACATGCAACTGGCCATGGGTTTGACCGCATTCCTTTGTATATTTATCGGAGTTTATCCCGAGCCGCTCTACGCGCTGCTGCCCTATGAAGTTATCTATCACCCATATACAATGAGCCACGTCGTAGGACAGTTACAATTACTTTGCTTCGCGTTACTGGCTTTTGTTGTTCTCATGCGCACTGGCATTCATCCACCAGAGATCCGCGCTGTGAACCTAGACGTAGACTGGATCTATCGCCGACTAATCCCGACACTTTACAACGTCATTTATATTGGAGTGGCTAAGATTTTCCAATTATTAGAGGCTATGGCGGCTACTACATTCCAGCGGTTAGTAAAAGAACTGTATAGATTGCATGGGCCAGAAACCGGTGTTTCAAGAATGCGTGGCGTTGGGGCAATGGTAATCTGGGTAGCTATTCTACTCGGAATTGCACTAATTTTATCGTATTTTTGATCTAAGGGTTTTACTTGAAAAGTTAATATAGGAAGAAAAAAATTAATAATTTTTCTAATTTGTTATAAATGCCAAAAACAATTAGCTTCTTAAGTATAACCCACAGAATAATCCAAATTATACTCCCATGGATTTAATATTAGCTTATAGCTGCGGCGCTGATAGTTTTTCAATTTCAGGGCTTGAAAGACATCAACTTCCAGCGTATCCGGACATCGTTGATGGGTCGTAGCATAATGGTAATGCACCTGTTTTTGGTACAGTAGAGTGCAGGTTCGAGTCCTGCCGACCCAGCCAGCTTGTCTAACCAACCAAGCCTATACTTGGACTTCAGAACAGCAATAAATCCACCAGAAGCGATGCAAAAACTTAGATACCCAAATGCAGCTTTGGTTTCCAAAATGGGCGAAACAACTCAATTTTAGGACACCGATCCATCACAACTTGCAGTCCAGCCTCTTCTGCAAGCGCAGCCGCATCATGGTCCACCACTCCTATTTGGGCCCAGAGCACCTTTGCCCCAATAGCTATTGCCTCTCTAGTGATACCCATCAGGTCTTCAGACCTACGAAATACTTCAACCATATCCACGGGGCGATCAATGGAGCTCAGACTTGGGTAAACCTTTATACCACGGATATCTTCGAGCCCCGGACGTGGATTCACCGGTATCATGTCATAGCCAGTCTCATTGAGGACCCGCAGCACACCATAGCTAAACTTAGTTTTATCAGGACTTGCCCCAACCATAGCAATTGATTTGACCGAATTTAGAATGCCCTGCAAATAGGCCTCAGTGTAGGGTTGGTAGTGGTCCATGATTAGACTTCCTTTGACGTGGCAATGTCGGCTTTCAACTCATGCGATTGCAACGGGTCAATAAACGGGTTGCGATATAAGCTGGTGTGGCTTTCCACCCCAATCTCAAGGGTAATATCTGACATGGGTCGGGCCACACATAGGATGACATAGCCATCATTAATTTGACGGTTATTCAGGGCTACTTGTCGGCGTTGGTCAACTTTTCCTACAGTTAGTTTTGCTGCACAGGTGATACACCCGCCATATTTACACCCATAGGGTAGATCGACGCCATGATCCCGCAAAGCGTCGAGTAAAGATCTATGCGGATCAACTTTAAAGGTAGCACCGTCCCGGTTTGCCAAGGTCACGATCACAGCCAGATATCGCTAGTACAATCCCCGCCCGGATATCGAGCTTCATGACAGCGACTTGGCCCATTAGGCTCTTTGCCAAAATCAACAATGAAGTCAGGGTTCATCGCCATACCACCGTTTACAGGGTCACAATCAATCATCACCATCACACCCCCTTGCTCCCGAATCTCGGGGTAAAACTGGTTGTCCCACGTACTGAATAAGCTAGTCGTTACGTAAAGCCGTTTGCCGTCCAGTGAAAGTTGGAACATCTGCGGGCCACCTGCCATTTTTATTCCATTCACTTCGGGCGCTTTGCCCAATAATCCACCCATCCATACCTGCCCAGTCAGTACAGGTTTGTGCGGGTCAGAAATATCATACTGGCGCATGTCACCATGGAGCCAATTATTAAGGTACAAATACTTGTCATCCATCGACAGAAGAATGGCTGACATTACGCCAGGCACTGGAATTGGCCATTCGGGGTGCGGTTCATTAGCCACATCAATTATCTTTTCCCACTGCCACTTGCCGGCATCGTCTTTCCACCAATGGATAACATTAGAGCTTAGTGCAGCTCCACAAAACCCGTGGGTGCTATCAGGGTCATGGTGAAACTTCACCTCCAAGGGTAATAAGCCATCTTCGCCCAAATACATTGTCTCAATAGGCACTTTTTTTTCAAAATCCCAAAAATGAATCTCGCGGCCATACTTCAAATACCCCACCTCTTCTAAATCAAAGCCTGGCATAAAAGTATTGGGGGCAGCCCATTCCGACGAAACCATAACATTATGGCGCGGCTGGTACCAAAAGTCATAACCAAATTTTATATCGCCCATTGAGTTTTCCCATCGACCTAAAATCTCAAAATCTTTATTCAGGTGCAGATAGCCTCCAGGCGCCTCTCCCTTAGCATCACCAAGCATTGAGATTATTATCTCAGAGCCCAGACAGTGCACCGTATGCGGACCAGACAAGTTGGTTTTAGACTTAATTTCGTTCCCATCAATCACTTTATGAAGCCGTGGAGCCCGAGGTTCAGTGACCGTATCTACAATATGGATATTGTTTGAGCGCACGCCTGGCAGCAATAGATATTTACGTAACATAGAGCCATCGTCAAAGCATGACGAGCATGCATTCCAGCCCATATGGTGTAGTTCGTCGCCAATCCCTGGCATCTCAAGCCGATGAATAACTTGTGAAAAATTTGGGCTGCTAGGGTCTACGTCCACAGTTGCCAGATAGTCTGGCAACTGGATGCCAGTTCCAGTATATATCGCAATGGTGTAGAGTAACTTCTCACTTGGCGCTTGTATCGCCTCTGCTGGGCTAGCATAGCCTGGACCACAACAAACGCTCATTTCTATCCCCTAACAAATATTCAATTTATCTCAGCCTGCAGGACCGCCCTCTGGATAATCCACCTATAACCTTAATTGCCAAACGCAACCCAAAAGAAGTCAAATACAGATGGCGTTGCGGATTTTGAAATACGCCGCCCACACTACTCATGCGCCTAACCCAGGCCATGCAGAGTTTTGGTTTCAAGATAGTCATCAAGCCCCATCACTCCACCCTCACGACCATTGCCCGATTGTTTATACCCACCGAAAGGTGAACCATAATTGAAGCCGCCACCATTGATGTGCACCGCTCCCGCCCTCAGGCGCGCCGCAACCCGTTCAGCCCGAGCCTGATCCCCAGTTTGTAGGTAAGCTGCCAGCCCGTAGGGCGTGTCATTGGCAATCTCAATTGCATCATCCTCAGTATCAAAAGGTATAATCACAAGCACTGGCCCAAAAATTTCCTCCTGCGCAATGCGCATTGCATTGGACACATCTATAAATACAGTGGGCTTTACAAACCACCCATCCGTGACCCCATTAGGTTTACCTAATCCGCCCGCCAAAATAGTGGCACCCTCATCAATACCCACAGCAATCATGGCCTGCACCCGGTCAAATTGGATGCGATCAAACAGTGGCCCAATATGGCTACCCTCTTTTGTTGGATCACCCACTTCGGTTGCTTCTACCGCTCGCTTCGCGATGGATACAGCTTCATCATAGCAATCACGTTCTACCAACAAGCGGGTGGGCGCATCACAAGATTGGCCAGTATTGTACATGCATTCATTGACCGAGGCAGTTACCCGCACTTCCAAATCACAATCTGAGAATACCAAATTAGGCGATTTTCCACCTAGTTCCAACGTCACCCGCTTTACTGTATCAGCCGCATCACGCGTCACTGCGGTACCCGCGCGGGTCGAGCCCGTAAAGGACATCATTTGGACATTTGGGTGGCGCGACATGGCAGCCCCAACCGTAGGACCATCGCCCTGCACCAGATTGAACACGCCAGCCGGAAAACCGGCCTCGTGTATTATCTCTGCATAGATCATCGCAGAAATGGGCGTGTGCTCCGAGGGCTTCAATACACAGGTACAGCCCGTGGCGAGAGCTGGTATCACCTTAAGTGCAATTTGGTTCATGGGCCAGTTCCAAGGTGTAATCAGACCACACACACCAATGGCTTCACGCAATTGGATGTCGCCACTGGCTAACTTTTTGCGTTCCTGGATCTTCTCCAATGCATCAATGAACCCCTGCAAATGCCCTACGGCAGCATCCGCATGTGCCTCACGCGCCATTGATATCGGCGCACCCATCTCCATGCTCATCGCCTGGGCCAGATCCTCAAACCGCGATTGGGTCACCGCCATCAGTCGGTGAAGCAGCACCAGTCGGTCCGCCTTGCTGGTTTGGGAATAACTGACAAACGCCCGGTTTGCCGCAGCAACAGCCGCATCAACGTCATCAGCGTCGCCCAAAGCTACACTACCTATTTGCAGCTCAGTTGCTGGATTTAAAACTGGCATTGCAAGAGACGACTTGGGCGCGATCCAAGCGCCATCAATGTAGAACTTACCTAGGTTTTCCATATTCATTTATTTCACCTCATCTGGCCTTGGTTATGGCTTCTTCGGTCAACGCGCGTATCTCTGCAACGCTGGCTTGCCGCGGATTACTGCCCGCAGCAATGTCACAAATCGCTTTTTCGGCGATGCGTTGCGCACAGCTTAAGGGCACATTAATATCACTCAAGGCTTTTGGAATATTAATCTCATCCAGGACAGCCTCCACATGGGCAATAAACACCGCGACTGAGCTGTCTCGCAGCCCCATTGCCTGAGCCATGCGTTTCACTTTGAACTCTTGGAGCGGCAAATTAAACCGCAACACCACTGGCAGAACAATAGCATTAGTAAGTCCGTGCTGAGTATCAAACTCAGCGCCTATCA
>JAVLEV010000122.1:0-6074 GCA_031920365.1 Planktomarina sp.
CGCCCCCGGGTCCGATCCGTGTATTACGAGCGCGTTTATGACCATAGTCCCGAAGAACAAGTCTGGTGTAGTGCGCTTTGGGATGAATTGAAAGGGGGTCGATGGGACTTGGCTCCAGTTTTCTTAATACTTGGATACCCTGCGTAAGTTTGGACTTACGCGTTCTGGTACTGGTCCTTGAGGTTAAACCGGGTTAGCACTGAGAAAATTCTATAATTTTGGAGAGCCCCCTATGTTTAACGCCCTTGTTGTTGAAAAAACTGAAACCGGTACTGTGGCAGCAGTCCGTGAAATCTCATATGATGATTTACCTACGGGTGATGTGACGGTGGCTGTCGAGTACTCCACAGTGAATTATAAAGATGGACTGTGCATTGGTCCTGGTGGCGGCTTAGTGCGTAACTATCCGCATGTGCCGGGCATTGATTTTTCAGGGACAGTAGAAAGCTCAGATGATCCACGCTACAAAGCTGGGGATAAGGTAGTGCTGACTGGCTGGCGTGTTGGTGAAAAATACTGGGGAGGCTATTCGCAAAAGGCCCGCGTTAAAGCGGATTATTTGGTACCGTTGCCAGAAGGTCTGAGCCCTCGCCAAGCTATGGCAGTAGGAACTGCTGGCTTCACGGCCATGCTGGCGGTGATGGCCCTAGAAAATCATGGGTTGAGTACTGGAAAGGCGCCAGTTTTGGTTACTGGTGCATCTGGTGGCGTGGGTTCTGTTGCAACTGCTATACTGGCTAACTTGGGCTATGAGGTTGCAGCGGTCACTGGGCGTCCAGAGGCAGCTGATTATCTCAAAGAATTGGGTGCAACACAAATAGTGGCGCGCTCTGATATTAATGAAACTACCAAACGCCCGCTTGAGACGGAAATGTGGTCTGGCTGTGTGGATGCTGTGGGTGGTGACATGCTGGCGCGAGTTCTTGGGCAGATGGCTTATGGCGCCTCTGTTTCAGCTGTAGGCTTAGCCGGTGGAGCAGGACTGCCAACAACAGTGCTTCCATTTTTGTTGCGGGGTGTTAACCTTCTGGGCATCGATAGTGTGATGCAACCGTTTGAAAATCGCAAACGCGCGTGGTCTCGGATTGCTAAAGATCTGCCCATGGATAAGTTGGAAGGCATGATTACGTCAGCCACTTTAGCAGATTTGCCGGGACTGGGTAAAGACATCCTCAAAGGTCAAGTGCGAGGCCGTATTATTGTCGACGTAAACGCATAAAAATGAAAGATCTAAACCTTTTTAACTTTTAGTATAAATCTTATAATTTTGATCTAAAAGGCTTTTCAAGAAATAATACACTCCTAGAGTTCAGACCTAGGCAATTTTTCATATCAAGGAAAAAAACTATGCAGCTCGACCTTGAATTCATCCGCCAGCAGTTTCCTGCGTTTGACGTACTGTCTCTTCAGGGACAATCATTTTTTGAAAATGCTGGTGGGTCCTACACCTGTGCACAGGTCCAAGATCGCTTGTTCCGTTTTTACCGAGAGCGTAAGGTGCAGCCCTATGCCCCCTATGAGGCCTCCCGTCTGGGTGGTGAGGAGATGGATGAAGCTCGTGTGCGCTTGGCTGCGATGCTGGGTGTCGAGACTGATGAATTGAGCTTTGGGCCGTCAACCACGCAAAATACCTACGTATTGTCGCAGGCTGTGGCGCAGTGGCTGGAGCCGGGGCAGTCCATTATCGTGACAAACCAAGACCATGAGGCCAATTCTGGTCCATGGCGGCGCTTGGCGGAGCGTGGCATTACTGTGAAGGAATGGCGCATCAGTCCTGAAACTGGGCTGTTGGATCCGCAAGATCTACAGGCACTCTTGGGCGATGATGTGCGCATGGTGTGTTTCCCCCATTGTTCGAATGTCGTTGGAGCGGTGAACCCAGTGGCGGAGATCAATGCCATGATACGAAGCGCTGGCGCTTACAGCTGTGTCGATGGGGTCAGTTATGCGCCGCATGGCTTTCCAAATGTGGATGCGCTGGGCGCAGATATTTATCTATTTTCAGCATATAAGACCTATGGGCCACACCAAGGTATAATGGTGATCCGTCGGGAGTTGGGTATGAGTCTACCCAATCAGGGCCATTATTTTAATGCAGATAGTCTCTACAAACGCTTTACACCGGCAGGGCCTGATCATGCGCAAGTGGCTGCCTGCGCTGGTATGGCCGATTATGTAGATGAAGTACATTCGCATCATTTTAGTGCTGAAGAGGCTCCTGCAGTGCGTTGTGCGCAAGTGCATGATTTGTTCCGGACCCATGAAATACAATTGACCCAGCCCATATTGGACTATCTCGTTTCTAAAAACTCAGTTCAAGTGATCGGCCCCGCAAATGCGGAAGACCGTGCGCCGACTATTGCAATCAAGCTCCAGATGTCGGGCGAGGAAGCTGCTCAAAAACTGGTGCCCTTTGGTGTAATGGCAGGTGGTGGTGACTTTTATGCTGTGCGCCCTTTAGCGGCAATGAATATAGCGCCAGAGCATGGTGTGCTGCGCCTGTCTTTTGTTCATTATACTGGTCCAGAAGACGTTGAACGTTTGCTGAACGCTCTAGATCACATACTATAATGATAACGAGGGACGCATGATGACCCCAACAATTTTGTGGTTTAGGCGCGATTTGCGTCTGCAAGACCATGCAGCCCTCACCGCAGCAGTAGCCCGCGGCGGTCCTGTAGTTGCTGTTTTTATCTGTGATTCTCAGGTTGAAAGCCTTGGCGCTGCCCCAAAGTGGCGGCTGGGTCTTGGGATTAAGGCGCTACAAGCTGCAATTGCGGCTAAGGGTAACCAGTTGATTTTACGTCGTGGCTCAGCTGTGGTTGAGCTTAAAAATCTTGTGGCTGAAACCGGGGCCAAGGCTGTCTATTGGCAACGGGCATATGATCCTATCAGTCAAGAGCGGGATACTAATATAAAAACCGCTTTGCTTGAAATGGATGTGGAAGCTAAAAGTTTTAAAGGCCATCTCTTGTTTGAGCCTTGGACTGTGCAAACTAAAGTTGGTGGGTTCTTCAAAGTTTATACGCCAATGTGGAACTCTGTCCGTGGCAGAGATGTTGCTATGCCTTTGCCAGAGCCTTTGGTTGTGCCTGCACCGGATCATTATCCTGCCTCTGATGTTCTTGGGGATTGGCAGTTGGGTAGCCAGATGCGGCGTGGTGGCGATATTGTTATGGGCTATGCTAGAGTTGGGGCGGCAAAGGCCATGGACCGGTTAGAAGAGTTCACGGCGGGTGGATTGCGAGACTATCTCACCAATCGTGACGTGCCGGGCGAAGATGGCACGTCAAAGTTAGCGGAGAACCTAGCGCTAGGAGAAATAACCCCAGCGCAATGCTGGCATGCTGGGCAGGCTGAGTTGGGCCGAGGTAACCCTGGGGCTGAAACTTTTCTGAAAGAGCTGGTCTGGCGTGAATTTGCCTATCACTTGCTGCACCATACCCCTCAGATACTTAACCAAAACTGGAAACCTGCTTGGGATGCCTTCCCCTGGAGCGAAGACAGAAATAGTAGAAATTTTGTGGCTTGGAAAATGGGCCACACTGGTCTTGAGTTTATTGATGCGGCTATGCGGGAACTTTACGTGACCGGCACAATGCACAATCGCGGTCGAATGATTGTGGCTTCCTATCTAACTAAACACCTGATGACCCATTGGCGTTTGGGACAGGCTTGGTTCGAGGATTGTTTGATTGACTGGGATCCCGCGAGTAATGCAATGGGCTGGCAGTGGGCTGCTGGCAGCGGCCCAGATGCAGCACCGTATTTCCGGGTGTTTAATCCGGAAAGCCAAATTGAGAAGTTTGATGCTGATCGACGGTATCGCACCACTTGGATCGCAGAGGGTCAATCTAACCCTCCGGTAACTGCCATGCAGTTTTTTTCGGCAACGCCAGTGTCGTGGGCACTGTCCCCCAAAAAACGCTATCCGCAACCGATTGTAACAGCCAAAGAGGGACGTACAATTGCACTGTCC
This sequence comes from Planktomarina sp., assembly GCA_031920365.1. GTDB lineage: Bacteria > Pseudomonadota > Alphaproteobacteria > Rhodobacterales > Rhodobacteraceae > Planktomarina. Next base: position 3,980 of record JAVLEV010000122.1, read on the forward strand.
CATTATCAATCTCGTACGTTCTAGTTATGGCAAGGCTTGCTTCTTACACACGCTCCGTTAATTTATAATAAAATCTGACCTTTGCTGGAGAGCTCTCATGATACTGACAACGACTAGTGGCCAGAAAAACTTGCCTCGTTATTTTTCTACGGCCTTTGGGGTTACGAAAAAAGGACAAAATGGGTGTATAGATTTTGTGCTTGACGATGGTCGTACCTTTCGCGCTGAAGGGCCTGGCACTGGGCCAGTGTGTGAAATTCAAATTCACGACTCTGGAATTTTTGAGCGGCTTTTACGTGAGGGACAATTGGGTTTCTGTGACGCCTACCTCGATGGACAGTGGAGTACCCCAGATTTACAGGCCTTTATGGATTACATCCACGCAGATAATGATGAGGTTTTTGATAGCTTTCCGGGCCAAAAACTGGTGCAATTCTACGAGCGGTTTCGGTTTTGGCTGCAGGGTAATTCGAAGGGTCAAGCGCGAAAAAATATTAGCTATCACTACGATCTCGGCAATGATTTTTATGGACTATGGCTCGACAAAACTATGACCTACTCCTCAGCAATTTTTGAGACTGGTAAAGAGAGCCTTGAGGATGCTCAAACGGCTAAGTATGCCAGTATGGTAGATCAAATGGGCGTCAATGCTGGAGATCATGTACTGGAAATTGGCTGCGGATGGGGCGGATTTGCTGAATATGCAGCAAAAGAACGCGGCCTTAGCGTGACGTGCCTGACTATTAGTAAAGAGCAAATTAAATATGCCCAAAATCGTATTAATTCTGCTGGTTTACAGAATTTGGTGAAGTTTAAGTTGCAAGATTACCGCGATGAGACCGGAGTTTACGACGGGATCGCCAGTATTGAGATGTTTGAGGCTGTAGGAGAGAAATATTGGCCATCTTATTTTCAAACGGTTCATGACCGGCTGAAGCCTGGTGGCCAGGCCACTTTGCAAATTATTACAGTGCGTAATGATCGCTTTGAAATTTACCGAAAAAGCGTTGATTTTATTCAGAAGTACATATTTCCTGGAGGTATGCTGCCCTCACCTCTTGTGCTAGGCCAACAGGCTGAAGCCGCAGGTTTACGGGTTGTAAAGTCGATTGAGTTTGGCAAAAGTTACAGTCAAACCCTGCGCCGTTGGCATGATACATTTAACAAGAAATGGGACCATGTTTTGGACATGGGCTTTGATGATCGGTTTCGTCGGATGTGGAACTTTTATCTCACCTCTTGTGCTGCAACATTTCATTATGGAAATTGTGACGTGACCCAGATCACAATTTCTAAACCAGACTGAGTAGTTAATGACACACCTGTTCCTGTTTGGAACCTTATGTTGGCCGAAGCTTTTGCAATTAGTGGCAGGTGAGACCTGTCCTGAGAGGCAAGTGGCCGTTCTGGAGGGCTTTCAAGTAAGCTGGGCTAAAGGGCATAATTTTCCTGCCATACATCAGGCTTCAGTTTCATCTACCAACGGAATATTGCTCCTCGACTGTGATGCTAGGGTTTTAGCGCGGCTAGATCATTATGAAAGTGGTTTTGGCTATCGGCTGAATCCCGTAACGGTGCAAGGCCCTACTGGCCCAGTGGACGCCCAAGTTTATCTTCCGCCGAAGGGCGTCCTTGCTGGACGGGCTTGGAACCTTGTAGATTGGGTGCGGGATCATGGGGCATTAGCTAGTGAGGCTGCTGTAGAAGTTATGGTTGTTCTTGACCATATGACAGCCTCAGATATGGTCCAAGCCTACCCAATGATGCAGGTTCGGGCCGATGCGCGTCTGAAAGCACGAGCGCACCCTTCGCCGCTATCTGCATCAGGCTTGGCCATCGACGCGGTAACGGTGCATAACCGGAAACAGCCCTATACTAAGTTTTTTGCCCTACAAGAAGTAGATATGTCGGTACCGCGTTTTGATGGTGGTACAGACGAGCGGGTCTACCGCACGGGTTTCCTGGGCACAGACACTTCGATTGTCTTGCCGTATGACCCGGTTAGGGACAGGGTTTTACTAGTAGAACAATTTCGCTTTGGCCCATTTTTACGTGATGATCCCAACCCCTGGTTAATGGAACCCATTGCGGGGCG
>JAVLEV010000123.1:0-6012 GCA_031920365.1 Planktomarina sp.
GTCGAGGATAGTTTCAAATTATTAAAACAAACCTTTCTGCGAGAAGTTGATCCGCTTTTTGATATTTTTATGCGTAAATTTAAGGCAAGTGCTATATTGGAGAGCAATTCTGTAGTACGAAGTGTGCAGGCGATTGATATAACTGATTTATTGATTGAACGGGTTGATCAGGCGTTTACCGCCCGGGAAGCGACCCAAGAAGTTGTCCCCAAAAAATAGTAATTCTTTACAGGTTATTTCCGGCAGTTTTTAGCCGTGTCACAATTAAGGACCAAGCATATGACCGAACTAGCAAGAGCAGACATTCAACTTATTCAGGCGATCTTACCGCACCGGTACCCGTTTTTATTGGTGGACCGTGTAGAAGATATTGATGGAGTGAAATCTGCGCGCGGAATAAAAAACGTAACAATGAATGAGCCACATTTTCAAGGCCACTTCCCCGGGTCACCAATAATGCCGGGAGTAACAATTATAGAAGCCTTAGCACAGACTGCAGCGGTGATGGTTGGTGTGACGCATGAATTAGCTAACAAAAACATGTTAATCTACTTTATGGCTATAGATAAATGCAAATTTCGCCGCAAAGTTGTGCCTGGCGACGTGTTAGAATTACACCTAGAAACTATAAGGGGTGGATCTAAAATTTGGAAGTTTAAAGGACGTGGTTTGGTAAATGGTGAAATGGCTGCTGAAGCAGAATTTACAGCTATGATGGAATTGCCGGAGAAATCTAATTGAGTATTCATGTATCCGCAGAGGTTCACCCGTCGGCAGTGGTCGAACCGGGAGCTTTAATTGGTTCAGGGTGTAAAATAGGGCCATTTTGTTGGATTGGCTCTAACGTGCATTTAGCCGAACGTGTGAGTTGTGCTTCACATGTGGTCATCAAAGGGCAAACCAAAATTGGATCTGATACTAAGGTATTTTCTTTTGCGGTAATCGGTGAAATTCCACAAGATTTAAAATTTAATGGAGAAAACACTTCTTTGGTCATTGGTGAACGTAATACTATCCGAGAGCATGTTACAATTAATACTGGCACCCATGGCGGTGGCGGTTTGACCTCAATTGGCGACGATTGCTTATTTATGGCAGGCTGTCATATCGCACATGATGCGCTGTTGGCCAATAGGATTATTATTGTGAACTCCGCCGCAATTGCAGGCCATGTCGTGATTGAAGACGATGTTATTGTTGGCGGACTCTCTGGGGTCCATCAGTTTGTACGCCTTGGAAAGGGTGCAATCATTGGGGCTGTCACCATGGTTGCAAATGACGTTATACCTTATGGCTTGGTTCAAGGTCCTCGAGGACAATTAGGCGGCTTGAACCTAGTGGGTCTTAAACGCCGTGGGGTCGGTAGAGGTGATATTACGTCTTTGCGTGCGGCGTTTCAGATGTTAGCGCAGGGTGAGGGTGCTTTCCATGATCGCGCCAAGCGTTTGGGTGAAGAAACTGATAACGCTTATGTGCAAGAAATTGTTGATTTTGTCATGGGCGACAGCGGTCGTTCATTCCTAACCCCGGGATAACTAGATGTTGGCACTAATATGTGGGAGGGGCGCACTCCCGGCACTGATCGTGCAGAACTGCTCAAGACCACCTTTAATAGCGGCTCTTTCGCAATTTCAACCGGATGATTTGGTTCCTGAGGTTTGCTTTCGTTTGGAAACTCTAGGGACGTTTTTGATTTTACTTAAACAACGTGGGGTGACTAAGGTATGCTTTGCAGGCGCAATTAGGCGCCCTAATATTGAGCCCAGTATTATTGACTCGGCCACTGAACCGTTAATTGCGAATATTTCAGCTGCGCTAACCCAAGGCGATGATGGTGCATTAAAGGTAGTAATTTCGATTTTTGAACAGGCTGGATTCCAGATTATTGGTTTTGAGGAAATTGTACCAGATTTATTTCCTACAGCCGGTATTTTAACTAAAATTTCCCCTACATCACAAGATTATAAGGATGCAACTAGAGGTGCATCAGTTGTTGCTGGCATGTCTCATTTGGATATTGGGCAAGCTTGCGCTGTCGCGGGTGGACAAGTACTGGCAGTAGAAGCCTATGGTGGCACTGAATGGATGCTTAATTCACTAACAGCAGGCGTTGATTGTTGTCCACGGGGTGGGCTATTGTTCAAGTCTGCAAAAACATACCAAGATCGTCGAATTGATATGCCTAGTATAGCTCCTAAAACCTGTCAGCAGGTCAAAGATGCAGGCCTAAAAGGTATTGTTATAACGCGTGGTGAAGTTTTGGTTTTAAATTTAGTGGATGTTATTTCTGAAGCCAACCGGTTGGGCCTGTTTATTTGGGTGCGAGAGAGTTTGCCGTGAAGTTCTTCATGGTGGCTGGTGAAGCATCTGGTGACCGGTTGGGAGCTGCTTTGATACAGGGGCTGCTCCGGTCTGTTCCTGATATTGAGTTCCAGGGTGTGGCTGGACCTGAAATGCTTGCTAATGGTTGCCCTAGCTTGTTTGATATGTCTGAACTTTCCATTATGGGTCTTACTGAAATACTACCAAAATATATGGGATTAAAGCGCCGGTTGTCCCAGACAGTTGCAGCTGTGATTGAGTACCAACCCGATGTTTTGATCACTATAGACAGCCCAGATTTTTGCTTGCGCGTGGCCAAGGCGGTGCGGGCAATTGCTCCATCTATTAGAACCGTCCATTATGTTGCTCCAACAGTCTGGGCTTGGCGGCCGAAGCGTGCTAAGAAAATGGCACAATTTATTGATCATGTTCTGGCTTTATTTCCCTTTGAGCCTCCCTATATGGAGGCTGAAGGCATGCATTGTGACTTTGTTGGGCACCCCCTAGCAGCCACTCCGGAGGTCTCATTTGAACAGCTTACCGAATTTCAAGAGCTAATTGGGCTTGACCCAGACCGTCCAACGCTTGTCGTTTTACCAGGATCTCGCCATTCTGAAATAAAGCGCCTTTTGCCTATTTTTTGTACTACGCTTTCCCAATTAGATTTTTCCGACGTACAGCTAATTTTTCCAACCTTACCTCATCTAGCGGTGTTAGTCCGCTCTCATATACAAATTTTGCCCCAAGATTGCTTTATTCTTACAGGTGAGGGTCTAAGCGCCCATGAAGCAGTAAACCAACGTTTTATAGCTTTTTCAGCTTCAAAAGCAGCTTTGGCTGCGTCTGGGACCGTTTCACTCGAGCTGGCGGCAACTGGAACGCCGATGGTGATTGCTTATAATATGGGGTTATTATCGCGTGTAATTATTGGTGCCATGCTACGCGTAGATACTGTCACTTTAGTGAATTTAGTGTCAAATACACATGATGTACCAGAATTTATTGGGAAATATTGTCGGGCTGATTTAATCGCTCCCGCTTTGGTTAAAATATTGGCTGACCCTCATTCACAAGAACACGCTATGCAAAAGACAATGGAGTTGCTAGGGCGTGGCGACGATGCGCTTGCCGATTGCGCTGCGAAGGCCGTATTAGCGCGGCTTTAGCCTCTGGTGATCCAACCGCCGCCCAAAACGCGACTTCCGTCAGGATCATAAAATACGCAAGCTTGCCCTGGCGCTACACCCTCTTCGGCCATAATTAATTCAACCACTGCTTCCGTATCTGATATTGGTCGTAATATGGCATCTTTTGGGGGCTGGGTGGAGCGCAATTTGGCCCCAATTTTCCATTCAGTTTTCGAAGTAAGCGGTTGATCCCCCAACCAATTCACCTCTTTAAGAGGTACCTGCCTTGTGGCCAACATCTCTTTAGGTCCCACAATCACTTGCTTGAGATTAATGTCGAGTCGGATCACATAGATAGGATTTATCAATCCCCCAACACCTAAGCCGCGGCGCTGACCAACTGTGTAATGGATTATACCACTATGCCTGCCCAAAATATTTCCGTTTTGATCGACGATATCACCAGGTTGTGCCGAGCCAGGGTGCAGCTTTTCAATAACAGCTGCATAATTACCATCAGGTACAAAGCAAATATCTTGGCTGTCTGGCTTATCAGCAACGCCAAGGCCATATTTGCTAGCTAAGGCGCGGGTTTCGGCCTTCGAAGTGAGATGGCCAAGTGGAAACCGCAGGTAATCGAGTTGTTCGGCTGTGGTCGAAAACAAAAAATAACTTTGGTCACGATGGCGATCTGCAGCCATATGCAACTCGGCACCTGATGATCCACCTTTTCGCTGGATATAATGCCCAGTTGCCATACAGTCTGCATCTAAGTCTTTAGCCGTTTGCAGTAGGTCGGTAAACTTCACACGTTCGTTACAGCGAATGCAAGGCACAGGGGTAGCTCCTGCCAAATAGCTTTCTGAAAAATCGTCAATAACTGCTGCGCGGAACTTGTTTTCATAATCCAACACATAGTGGGGAAAATTTAAATCTTCCGCCACACGACGAGCGTCATGTATATCACGACCAGCGCAGCAGGCACCTTTTTTTGCCAAGGCCGCGCCGTGGTCATATAGTTGTAGGGTAATTCCAACCACATCATAGCCTTGTTGCGCTAATTCAGCAGCCACAACTGAGCTGTCAACGCCTCCAGACATAGCTACTACGACGCGCGTATCTTCTGGTTTTTTGGAGAAACCAAGAGAGTTTAATGGGAAATCATTGGACATTGTAGGCCGATCAGTCTTACCGAATTTTGTATCACCTATAATAACAAAATTTATAGCTTCACAACACATTAAGTGATTTACTTAGTTTTTTTACCTAAAAACAAACAATCACGAATAATGTCAGAGAGTGCGGAGGCTAAGGCCCTGATAAATAATGTGCGCCTGCTTGGCTATCAGATCTGCGACATAATTATAAAGTTTAGGGCTGCGTAGTGTAACCTAATTGTGATAAAACTACTTTTTAACTGGTTGAAATTTGGCTAAGTGTTTTTAACTAAAATTAGTTAATATTAATTACGTGATATTTTGACTAACTCCGATATTTGGGCAAAATCACTCTGGACGACTTTGGATCCTAATCGTAGTTTAACATTAGAAATCCGGGGGTCTTCATGCCGCACAGCATACTAGTACCAGATCTGACCGAAGGGCAGGCAAAGCGTGAATTAGCACGGCTCGCTATTTTATTAAGTAAGGCTAATATTGATTATCACGGTAAAGACGCTCCCGAGCTGGATGACGCTACATTTGATAATTGGAAAAAACGTAATCACGAGATTGAGGTTAGGTTTCCAACACTTAAACGGCCCGATAGTCCTTCCAACCAGGTTGGGGCAGAGCCAAGGGATGGGTTTAGGAAAATAAGACACACCCAGAAAATGTTGTCGCTCGGCAATGCTTTCCATGATGCTGATGTGGAAGATTTCATCGTGAGGTTGAAGAAATTCCTTAATATTGCCCCAAATCAAATAATGGTAATGACTGCGGAGCCAAAAATTGACGGGTTATCACTGGCTGTCCGTTATGAGAATGGACAACTTGCGTACGCTGTGACGCGTGGTGATGGTGAGGTCGGGGAGGATGTCACGGCCAATGCTAAAACCATTACTAATATCCCACAAACCCTTATTGATGCCCCAGAAGTGTTGGAGGTGCGCGGCGAAGTATATATGTCCCATGAAGCTTTTTCTGCATTGAATGTGGCGCAGGAAATGGCTAATCAAAAGCCTTTTTCAAATCCGCGTAATGCCGCAGCAGGGTCATTACGACAATTAGATCCAAACATTACTCAAACACGGCCTTTGCTATTTTTTGCATACGCTTGGGGCGAGTTATCACAAGCTTTGGGAACAACACAGACCGAAGCGGTGGGCCACTTGGATCGCTTAGGATTTACGACCAATCCACTTTTTGCGCAGTGCAACACTACTGAAGAGCTTTTGATGCATTATCGTAAGATTGAATCAGATAGGTCCGGCCTGGGTTATGATATTGATGGTATGGTTTATAAGGTCGATGATCTGTTACTGCAGTCAAGGCTGGGCTTTCGTTCTACAACGCCGCGTTGGGCAATTGCGCACAAATTCCCTGCCGAATTGGCTTGGACCGAA
>JAVLEV010000124.1:0-5995 GCA_031920365.1 Planktomarina sp.
GCGATTATTTCAAAGAAGAAGCGATTTTTTTTGCTTGGGAAATGATTACTAAGGAACTCTGCATACCCAGAGAACGGTTGGTGGTAACTGTTTATCATGACGACGAGGAAGCGGTTATCCTTTGGAAGAAAATCGCTGGTTTGACAGATGATAAAATCATACGCATTTCAACGGATGACAACTTTTGGATGATGGGCCCGACGGGCCCATGCGGGCCAAGTTCAGAAATATTCTACGATCATGGCGATCATATCTGGGGCGGTCCTCCAGGGAGTACAGATGAAGACGGCGATCGTTTTGTCGAAATATGGAACCTTGTGTTCATGCAATATGAACAGTTTGAAGGTGGTTCGCGTAAACCTCTGGGTGCTAAGTCTATTGATACAGGAATGGGTATTGAACGGGTGGCGGCATTGCTACAGGGTACAAATGATAATTACTCAACCGACCTGGTTCGTAGCCTAATTGAAGCTTCTGCTCACGCAACCTCTACTGACCCTGATGGCCCGGATAAAACGCATCACCGCGTAATTGCTGATCATCTTCGTTCAACATCATTCTTAATTGCTGATGGTGTTTTACCTTCCAAAGATGGGCGAGGTTATGTCCTGCGGAGGATAATGCGACGTGCTATGCGTCACGCTCATTTGATAGGCGCCGTTGACCCTTTGATGCATCGTTTGGTGCCTGCGCTAGTTAAACAAATGGGTGCGGCCTATCCTGAGCTGGTTCAAGCTCAGTCAATGATTGAAGAGACATTATATCAAGAAGAAACACGTTTTCGTACCACACTTGATCGCGGTTTAAAGCTCCTTGCAGATGAAGTTTTCGACTTATCTGAGGGTGGAGCTTTGCCGGGGGCTACAGCATTTAAACTCTATGACACATTTGGTTTCCCCCTAGATTTAACTCAGGATGCTCTTCGTGAAAAAGGTATGTCGGTAGATACTAATGGGTTTGATAGTGCTATGGCGGCACAAAAAGCCAAGGCTAGAGCTGCTTGGTCAGGGTCAGGTGAAATGGCTGATGATACAATTTGGTTTGATGTCTTAGACAGTCACGGTGCCACTGAGTTTCTTGGCTACGATACGGAACAAGCTGAAGGCGAAATTTTTGCAATTTTGGAAGATGGATCTCCGGTTCAGTCCGCTAGTCTGGGCAGCTCTTTACAAGTAGTTTTAAACCAAACTCCATTTTATGCTGAGAGTGGTGGGCAAGTTGGTGACAGTGGTAAAATTATAACAGAGACTGGTGTAATTAATGTTACGAGCACGCGAAAAACGGCAGATATATTTATCCACATTGGTGTCTTGACTGAAGGTAGCATTGCCGATGGTCAGGCAGCAGAGCTACAGGTTGATACGGTTCGCCGCAGTAGTATACGTGCAAACCATTCTGCTACCCATTTGCTGCATGAGGCGCTTCGAAGGGCGTTAGGTGATCATGTAGCACAGCGTGGGTCATTGAATGGCGACGACCGCCTACGTTTTGATTTCAGCCACGGCCAGGCTTTGACTGCTCTTGAACTACAGCAAGTTCAAACCGAGGTGAATAAACTAATCCGCCAAAATAGTAATGTTGAAACCCGAATTATGACACCAGATGATGCGCGGGACCTTGGTGCTCAGGCGTTGTTCGGTGAGAAATACGGTGAAGAGGTCCGGGTTGTTTCCATGGGACGATTGTTAGGGTCTGGTAAGGGCGCTTCCAAAGATACTTACAGTCTTGAACTATGCGGCGGTACCCACGTAGTGCAAACTGGGGATATTGGTGGCTTCGTTCTGCTAAGTGATGGAGCCTCGTCAGCAGGAGTACGGCGAATTGAAGCGCTCACTGGCGCGGCGGCCGATTCTTATATTCAAAATCAGGCAAAAATTTTGGCAGACAATGCCGCAACTTTGAAAGTGCAACCAGCAGATATTATCCTGCGTACGCAACAACTATTAGATGAACGCAGGTCCCTGCAAAATGAAGTTGCAAACTTACGGCGTGAGCTTGCAATGACTGGTGGTGCAGATACGGCAACAGCTGAGCCTGTGATCGTGGGCGGTCGCGCGCTCTTGGCTCAGGTTTTGCGGGGTGTCACTGGTCGTGATCTGCCTGCATTGGTGGATGCTCACAAGATTAAGATCGGCTCAGGCGTTGTTTTGTTGATTGCAGATTCTGATGGCAAAGTTGCTGTAGCTGCTGGTGTTACAGATGATCTCACTGGTAGCTTATCAGCTGTAGATATAGTAAAAATCGTAGTGGCAGAACTAGGGGGCAAAGGTGGTGGTGGTCGCGCAGACTTAGCGCAGGGCGGTGCTAAATCTGTTGAAGATGCCGAGGCCGCGATTGCCGCTATTAAAACACTTATGGAAGGTTGAAAATGCCAAAAGCTTTATGGATTGCACATGTAAATGTCTTGGATTCCGACTTACTTGGGGCATATGCCTCAGCGGCCACACCCGTAATATTAAAGCATGGCGGCATATTTCTTGCTCGAGGTGGCGCCTATGAACAACTTGAAGGACAAGATCATACTCGCAATGTTGTGGCTCAGTTTCCTAACCTGCAAGCCGCACACGATTGTTACCACTCTGAGGGCTATCAAGCAGCGATTAAATTGGGTAAGGGTGGATTTCAACGCAGTTTAATGATAGTTGAAACAATAGATTAATTGGCGGATGTAGGCCTAAACCTACATCCTTCCTGTCTTTAGGCAGTCCTAGCTGCACGTTTGCGCTCATGCGAGTCCAAGTGTATTTTACGTAAACGGATTGCTTTCGGTGTTACTTCTACCAATTCGTCATTGTCTATATAGGCAATAGCCTCTTCCAATGACATTATGATTGGTGTTGTAAGGCGCACTGCTTCGTCTGTACCACTAGCACGTACGTTGCTGAGTTTTTTACCTTTTAAGGGGTTTACTTCCAAATCGTTTTCGCGATTGTGCTCACCGATAATCATACCTTGATAAACATCTTCTTGGCTACCGATAAAGAACTTACCGCGATCTTCAAGATTGAAAATAGCATAAGGAACGGATGAACCATTTTCCATTGAAATCAATACACCAGCCCGACGACCGGGAATGGCCCCTTTATGTGGCGCCCATGTGTGGAATACGCGGTTCAAAACGCCAGTACCGCGGGTGTCGGTCATAAACTCGCCCTGATAGCCAATCAGTCCACGCGACGGCACATGTGCAATAATCCGAGTTTTTCCAGCACCAGCTGATTTCATCTCAGCTAAATCACCCTTTCGATGACCGGTAAGTTTCTCAATAACGACGCCTGAGTATTCCTCATCTACATCGATTGTTACTTCTTCAATAGGCTCAAGCCGCACGCCACCTTCTTCACGAAACAAAACCCGTGGACGGCTTATAGATAGCTCAAAACCTTCGCGACGCATGTTTTCAATCAACACACCCATTTGCAATTCACCCCGACCAGCTACCTCAAAGGCCTCGCCGCTGAGAGTATCGGTCACATGGATTGCAACATTGGTCTCTGCTTCCTCCATAAGACGCTTGCGTATGACCCGGCTCTGTACTTTCTTACCATCGCGGCCAGCAAGTGGGCTGTCATTAATGCCAAATGTTACAGAGATAGTTGGTGGATCTATAGGAAGCGAAGGTAGGGCGTCTGTGATTTCTGGAGAACAGATCGTATCAGCTACTGTGGCTTTTGTCATACCTGCCAACGAAACAATATCACCAGCGACCGCCTCATCAATTGCAGTTTTAGATAGTCCACGGAATGCTAAAATTTTTGTACAACGAAATTGCTCAATCTTCGTACCATCTCGCGATAAAGCTTTTACTGTTTCACCAGCTTTTAGGCGGCCCGTTTCAACTCGACCTGTCAAAATACGACCGATGAAGGGGTCAGCGCCTAAAGTTGTAGCCAACATTGAGAACGGCTCTTCTGATTTATCAGCTTGCTTCGGTGATTCCACATGACGAACAATCAGTTCAAACAGCGCCGATAGATCCTTACGTGGTCCATCAAGGTCTACATCTGCCCAGCCAGCACGCCCAGATGCATACAGAACCGGAAAATCCAATTGTTGCTCATCTGCATCCAAAGCCGCGAATAGGTCAAAACATTCGTCCAGTGCACGGTCTGGTTCGCCATCTGGCTTATCGACTTTATTAACCACAACAATAGGTTTTAGACCCAAAGCTAGAGCTTTGGAGGTTACAAATTTTGTTTGAGGCATTGGCCCTTCGGCAGCATCTACAAGCAAAACCACTCCGTCTACCATAGACAAAATACGTTCCACTTCCCCCCCAAAGTCGGCGTGGCCTGGCGTATCAACGATGTTGATCCGCGTACCTTCCCATTCTACGGAAGTTGCCTTAGCCAATATAGTGATTCCGCGTTCGCGTTCCAGGTCATTACTGTCCATGGCCCGTTCAGTTGTAGCCTGATTTTCACGGTAAGTTCCAGATTGTTTTAGTAGCTCATCCACTAAAGTGGTTTTGCCGTGGTCAACGTGTGCTATTATCGCGATGTTACGCAGGTCCATTGAATGCCTCTTCCTTGCTCTCCGCGGCGCCTATACTGCGCTGAGGTGAAAGGAAAGGGCTACTTTTCTGGTATTAATCCCTTTGGCGCAAATCTAAGCACTAAAATTAAAATTATACCCATGGTTAATAGCCTCATATGAGCCACAGAATCGAGCAAATGCATACGAAGCCCGTTGTCTTCAGCCATGCCAGAAGTAATAGCCTGCATTAACATTGCACCAATAGGTTCGACTTGAACCCATAGAAAAAATATCAAAAAGCCGCCTAGTACAGACCCAAAATTATTCCCAGAGCCACCGACAATCACCATCACCCAAATCAAAAAAGTAAATCTCAAAGGCTGATATGTGCCAGGCGTGAGCTGACTGTCTAACGTTGTCATCATTGCACCGGCTACACCACAAATGGCCGAGCCTAATATGAAAATCTGTAAATGACGCGCAGTTACATTTTTACCCATGGCTCCGGCTGCGTATTCATTATCACGAATTGCACGCATCATTCTACCCCATGGGCTTGCCAAGGCTAGTTGCGCCAGAGTTAAAATTATTATCAGTACAGCCGTAAAAAGGGAGGCATAACCGAGCTTTACTACAATTGAAGACGCAGTTACAGGATCTCCACCTATACTAGATACCCATTCTAAAAAGCCTGCACTCTCTTGAAGATCTATTTCATAAGGGACTGGCCGAGGTAGTCCACTCACATTTTTGACACCCCTTGAAAGCCAATCTTCATTTTTCATGACTGCAATAATTATTTCAGAAATACCTAATGTTGCTATTGCTAAGTAATCGGATCGGAGTCCAAGAGCTGTTTTACCTATTAACCAAGCTACACTAGCCGCCAAAACTCCACCAATTGGCCAGGAAATTATGGTCATAAATCCCCAGGACTTATAATTTTCACCACCAAAATTTAGACCACCTAAATAACCAGTGCCTGCAGGGTTAACTGCTTCGACTGCCTCAACACCACCATCAAAAACGTATCTGAATACATAAAAACCAACTATTAGTACACTAACAGTACTAAAAATCTTGTTTCGCCCTGGTGACATTCGAGCCTGAATAAGAATTGCAGCCGTAACCGTTACGGCACCTAGAAATAAGCCGAGTAATACTTGAACTCCTCCTGCTGCCCAGGCATCTTTAGTTGGCGGCATAGATACAAGAACTGCGGCAAGGCCACCAATGGCTACAAATCCTGCTACTCCTACATTAAAAAGACCAGCAAAGCCCCACTGCAAGTTCACGCCAAGGGACATAATAGCTGAAATCAAACCCATGTTTAAAATAAATAGAGCGGTGTTCCAACTTTGAATAAAACCAGTGCCGGCAATCAGGCAAGCTACAACGACAAATAGTCCAACATTTCTGACAGATGTTGTCATACTGATTTCCCCTTGAATAAACCAGTTGGCCTAAACAGTAAAACAATTATTAAAATCGAAAAACTAACAGCAAATTTATAATCAGT
>JAVLEV010000125.1:0-5995 GCA_031920365.1 Planktomarina sp.
AGATCCTGTTTCCCCACCCATTTTAGGACTTGATTTTCGCGTGGACGAGGGACGCCTTCCCATTTTCGACAAACAAAAAGTGGCATTAACAGGTGGAAGTCGTCATAGGCATGACTTGCGAAGGCGAGTGGTGCAAGGCAGCTCTTCCAGGTATCAATTCCTAACTCTTCCTTAAGTTCCCGGACTAAAGCCACTTCTGGAGTTTCGCCTGATTCAATCTTACCCCCGGGGAACTCCCAAAGGCCTGCCATTGGCTTGCCTTTAGGACGCTGTGCCAACAAGATACGGCCATCTTTGTCAATTAAAGCAACCGCCGAGACTAGGGTTATTTTCATGAGCGGTAGTCTGCGTTGATTGTGATGTACTGATGGCTCAGATCGCAAGTCCAAACTATAGTTTTAGCCGTACCTAAACCTAGATCCGTACGGATAATTAGATTACTTTTTTTCATGTAGGCAGCGCCGTTTTCTTCAGTATAGTTTTTAGCAATACAGCCATTTTCTGCCACTAAATGTGGTCCAAACCAGATGGAAAGGCGGTCCCGATCTGCCTGAGCCCCGGATTTCCCAACAGCCATTATGATTCGACCCCAATTGGGATCTTCGCCAGAAATTGCTGTTTTGACTAGGGGTGAATTTGCAATCGACATTGCCACTTTTCGTGCGTCGCTGTCGGAGGCAGCACCTGTAACTTCGACCGCGATAAATTTTGTAGCCCCTTCTCCATCTTTAACAACCTGATGCGCTAGATCCAGCATTACATGTCTTAATGCTTGTGTAAAAACTTCATTACCGGTGACGTCAACTCCAGAGAAGCCCGTTGCAGCACAAATTATGGTATCTGAAGTTGAAGTATCGCTATCAACCGTTATGCAGTTAAAGCTAATATTAGTTAGATCTGTGAGAAGAGTTTGTAATCCTGCTTGTAAAATTTTGGCATCTGTAAAAATATAAACTAGCATTGTTCCCATATCTGGTGCGATCATACCTGACCCCTTAGCGATCCCACTAATCTGCACGGTTTTACCAGATATCTCTACTGAAGCCGTTGAGCCTTTTGTAAATGTGTCAGTTGTTATGATCGCATTGGCTGCATCTTCAATGGCATCTCTGTGCTTAGATTTAGTTAAACCATCGATACAGTCAATAATCCTATTGTCTGGTAGGACCTCCCCAATAACGCCTGTTGAAGATGTAAAAACTGCACTGGTCGGTACACAGAGGCTGGCGGCTACAGCGGTACAAATCCGATCAACAGCCTGCTGGCCAGCATTGCCAGTAAAGGCATTAGCATTGCCAGAGTTGACTAAGATTGCAGCGCCGCGAGACATATCCCCACCGATTTTAGATTGGCAGTCCAGTACACATGCTGCGCGAGTAGCGGACCGCGTGAATACTCCCGCAACTGCTGCACCTGCAGAAATTGATGCGAGCATAACATCTTTACGATTAGTGTATTTCACTCCTGCGGCAGCCGTTGCAAACTCCACTCCGTCGATGATTGGAAGTTTAGGAAAGGAATTAGGTGCCAAGGGCGATTTTTTTATCATTTTGAGGTTAAATCTAACTTGAACAGGATAGACGGATCAAGCTCCACGGTGGGCATTATAACACTAGTGCTTTTCATGAGCTCGCGTAGATATGTTTCAACAGCAGCATTTTGGACTTCTACTTCAATTTCACCGCGCACGTCCTCAAATATGGGTGGTAACGTCTCGCGCCGGTTATTTAGAAAAATTATATGGAAGCCAAACTGGGTTTTTACTACGCCAGAGTAGTCGCCCACCTCCATGCTCATGACGGTAGTTTCAAATGGGGCAACCATTTGGCCTTTACCAAACCAACCTAGATCGCCACCACGTGGACCCGAGGGACCAGTCGAATGTTCAATTGCCAAGCTACTAAAATCTGTACCGCTACCCAGTAATACCAAAAGGTCTTTTGCCTTTTGTTCTGTTTCAACCAGAATATGAGAGGCCTGATATTCCTCTTCACCAGATCCGGCCGGGTATTTTCTAGCATAGGTCTTTTCTAATATGCCGTCTGTGACTGCATTGGCGCGCAAATCATTGATCACAAGAGAAGATAAAAGGTTGCGGCGCTGGTTTTCCATCGCAATAGTTAGCCAGCTCGGGTCTTCAGAGGTGGAACTTGCAAGCAGCTCTTGTTGCAGTAATTGATCTAGGATGCCGCTGAACAACACACTATCTTCAAGTGATTGATACTGCTCTGGCAGCTGACGTTTAACGTCTAACATGTGCCCTATGGTAATATCTGTTCCAGAAACCGTGGCTACAACTGTGCTAAGGTTTGTTTCTTGAGCAGCAACTGATGATGAAAATAGCAGAGCGAACGCCATTCCATGCAAAATAGAGTATGATTTTAACATTGTTTCATCCTTTGGTGCGCAGGGAATAGCCCGCGCCGTTGACACTGTAATGCAGGGCCCATACATCAATAAGGTGGCCATGAGGGGCCAGGCTAATATCTGTAGACGCCTTTCACTTTTCATAAGCTGAGGTGGAGCGGTGGGCAAGCATATCCCTCATATGATTTGAATAACCATGCGGAGCGGATATGCTGGGTTTAGGAACATTTGCTAAAAAAGTTTTTGGCACACCAAATGATCGCAAGATCAAAGCTACCCGACCTGTGGTCGATCATATTAATGCACTTGAGGTTGAGTTTGAAGCCTTGAGTGACCAAGGACTGATTGCAAAAACTAAAGACCTTGGAGATCGTGCTAAGGCTGGTGAGCCATTAGATAAACTTTTGCCTGAGGCTTTTGCCAACTGTCGAGAAGCTGCAAAGCGAGCGTTAGGTCTCAGAGCATTTGATGTACAACTCATTGGTGGAATCTTTTTGCATCAGGGCAATATTGCTGAAATGAAAACGGGTGAAGGTAAAACTTTAGTTGCTACATTCCCTGCTTATTTAAATGCTCTTACTGGAAAAGGTGTTCATATTGTAACTGTTAACGACTATCTTGCACGTCGTGATGCAGATTGGATGTCAAAGGTATACAGTGCTTTGGGGCTGACCACGGGTGTTGTATCTCCACAGCAACCGGACAATGAAAAAGCTGCAGCATATGGTTGTGATGTGACCTATGCTACAAATAATGAGCTAGGTTTTGATTACCTGCGTGATAATATGAAGTCTGAGTTAAGCCAAATGCATCAGCGGTCACACAATTTTGCCGTTGTTGATGAGGTAGATTCGATTTTGATTGATGAAGCGCGGACACCTTTGATTATTTCTGGTCCATCGCAAGATCGATCTGAGCTTTACCAGGCCATCGATCTACTAATACCAGACGTACAGGTCAACCACTACACACTAGACGAAAAAACTAAAAATGTTACGTTTTCTGATGAAGGCAACGAATGGCTTGAAGTAATATTAAGTGAAAAGGGAATTTTGCCAGAAGGCCAGTCTCTCTATGATCCTGAAAGCACTACAATCGTGCATCATATAAATCAGGGGCTCAGGGCCCATAAATTGTTTACCCGAGATAAGGACTATATTGTTCGCGACAACGAAGTTGTGTTGATCGATGAGTTTACTGGTCGTATGATGGCGGGGCGCCGTTTGTCAGACGGTTTGCATCAAGCTATTGAGGCCAAAGAAGGTTGCCAAATCCAGCCAGAAAACGTGACATTAGCCTCTGTAACTTTTCAAAACTATTTCAGACTTTATGATAAACTTGGTGGCATGACTGGTACAGCTTTGACTGAGGCAGAGGAGTTTTCTGAAATCTATGGCCTAGGTGTTTTGGAGGTTCCAACCAACCAACCAGTATCACGTGTAGATGACGATGATCAAGTTTACCGAACTGCGGCTGAAAAGTATAATGCAGTAGTAGAGGCAATAAAGTTTTCACATGCACTAAATCAGCCAGTTTTAGTGGGCACTACTTCTATTGAGAAATCAGAGTCTCTCTCGGGCTTGCTGACTGCAGCGGGGGTGACCCACAATGTCTTGAATGCGCGGCAACATGAGCAAGAAGCTCAAATAGTAGCGGATGCTGGCAAACTTGGCGCAGTGACGATTGCAACTAATATGGCTGGTCGTGGTACCGATATAAAACTTGGTGGTAATGTTGAGTTTACAATCATGGAGGCGATTGCTGCAGACCCAAGCTCTAACCCTGATAAAATTCGCAGCCGGGTTGAGGCAGAGCATACTAGTGATGAGCAAGCTGTAAAAGCCGCTGGTGGGCTATATGTTTTAGCAACAGAGCGACACGAATCCCGCCGTATTGATAACCAGCTGCGTGGCCGTTCAGGACGACAGGGAGACCCAGGGCGCAGCTCGTTTTTCTTGTCACTTGATGATGATTTGATGCGAATTTTTGGCTCGGAGCGTTTGGAAAAAGTTTTAAATACACTCGGTATGAAAGAGGGTGAAGCAATTGTTCACTCGTGGGTCAATAAGTCTCTGGAGCGAGCACAAGCCAAGGTAGAGGGTCGTAATTTTGACATTCGTAAGCAGTTGTTAAAATTTGACGATGTTATGAATGACCAACGGAAAGTCATTTTTGGTCAACGCCGTGAGATTATGGAAGCAGAAAATTTAGCTGAAATCACCCAAGATATGCGCCATCAGGTGATTGATGATTTGGTAGCCCAATTTATGCCTCCAAAATCTTATTCTGATCAATGGGATACAGAGGGCTTGCAAACCGCTGTCGCTGAAAATTTGGGGCTCCAGGCTCTAGTGGTAGAATGGGCTGCACAGGAAGGTGTTGATGATGACACAATCCGTGAAAAGCTCGAGGATCTTGGGGATGAGTTTATGGCAAAAAAAGCTGTTGATTTTGGTCCTGAGAATATGCGGATGATAGAGAAACAGGTTCTGCTTGAAACTATAGATAGTAAATGGCGTGAGCATTTGCTTACTTTGGAACATTTACGATCTGTTGTCGGCTTTCGAAGTTATGCTCAACGTGACCCATTGAATGAGTATAAGTCTGAAGCCTTTCAGTTGTTCCAAAGTTTGTTGGATGGTTTGCGTGAGGGTGTAACCCAAGTACTGGGCCACTTACGTATGCGGTCAGCAGAAGAACAACAACTAATGTTGGATCAGAAAGCGGGTTCACAAGCTACATCTCAAGATATGGTACGGTCAAATAACCCACTTAGTGCATTTGATGAAAATGATCGTGCTACTTGGGGAAATCCGGGGCGTAACGTCAGCTGTCCTTGTAGATCTGGTAAGAAGTTTAAACACTGTCACGGCAAGGTTTGAAGATATTATAGTATAATCATTATTTTATAAATTGTGCTGAACAACTCTTAAAGATTACAACCCCAGCAGCAAAAACTAATATTGGTACAAAGTTTTTTTGGAATAATTATAAAAAGTAGGTAAACCGTGCGGTTTTACTGCACGGGTTTAGTTTTTGAAAAACCGTTTTCAAAAATAACTTTTTTAATAAATCAGAGTTTGTTCATTTTAGTTTCTGAAGCAACTGCTGGTTCGACTAGTCCATTTGGTGCGGCACACGCTGAAATAGCTAGTGCACTGCAAATTAGAAGTAGAGTTCCAAGTTTCCGCATTTTTCGTATCCATTTATTTTTTCTAAGTATCATGTTAATAGCGGGTATATAAAACCAAAGCAACTCCCCCGCATATGCCAATAAAATGTAACCCAACAGCATATAACTTCCGTAAAAATTTAGGGGTAGGAAGACACTTTTGACATAAATTATATTGATGACTGCGTTCTTTCTGAACAGTTGAGGAGCACTATTTGTCATCATTATGCCCTTTAGTGGCGCCAAAATGTCAAGAACCTGGCCCCTTAAATTATGTTTTTCTATTTTTTTATGATCAACTGTTTGAATTAATTATGTGCAGTAGTCAGAACTAGGTCACGTCCTGTATCGCCTGAGATACTTCCTCAGCAATTTGCATGATCAAAGTTTCATCTTCGGCCTCGACCATGATGCGTATTAATGGTTCAGTGCCTGATTTACGAATAAGTAAACGGC
>JAVLEV010000126.1:0-5957 GCA_031920365.1 Planktomarina sp.
TTATGCGTAGCTTCGTTTCTCAGTGGGTCCGCCAATTTGTTCAAAATGCGATTTAACTCATCTCACTACTCTGCAGCAGCTCTTTGCATAAAGTCATCATGGATTTTCTCAACTTTCGATAGTATTTGTTCTTGCAGGTCGCGGCCAGCCTAGGTGGGAATAATATGTACATGCCGGCGGTACTCAACGGAGCGAAAACGGCCAATTAGACCCTTTTTCTCGAGCCGGTCAAAAATACCGACCAATTAGGGTGTGGGCAGTATGGTGATTTGTGATAATTCTGCAGAGGTTAGGTGCTTCTGTTCCCAAAGCACTTGCAATACCCGCCATTTCTGGTCGGTCAGATCATACGCCTGAAATAGGCTGTGGTAGGTCGGCATTACCTTGTCTAGAGCGCGGTTCAGTAACATTGGTAAGCTGACAATAAATTTGGGCATCAGTTTACTTGTCTATTAATGATTAATATACAAATTACTTTAAAATTACCCGACCTGTCAACATGGATAGGATTATTGCGCACTCTTTTGGCCAGTGCTACGACTACCTGGCTGGCAAGAATTTAAGGAAATAATATGGCGCACCTCATAATCCAATATTCTGAGAATTTGGGTTCGCATATGAATATGAGTAATTTTTGTAACGAGATGAATAAGGTGATGCAGGCCACAAATTTGTTTCCTCTGGCAGGAATTCGTGTTCGTGCACATCCAGTGCTGTACAGTTCAATTGCTGATGAGCATCCCGACAATGCTTTTGTGGATATGATCCTGCGGATGGGTGAGGGGCGGAGCGACGAACAGAAATCGAATGTTGGACTTGCCTTGATGGTAGCTGCAGAAGCTGCTTTTGCCGTACAGCTAGCCCAACCGCATTTTGCACTTTCGCTTGAAATTATAGTAATATCCAAGCTGCTCAGTTGGAAAAAAAACAGTATTCACCCGCGATTAAAAGCCAATTAAAAAGGTTCAAAGGAGCTAATTTATGAAATTTTCTACTATTCGGAGCAATGATGCTCAACTTTATGGTGCAGTGACTGATACTGGTTTCATCTCTCTGTCCCAAGAGTTTCCACAATGGCCTACACTGAAGGATGTGATCGCATCTCAGGGCTTGCCTATGCTATGTACCGCAGCAAAGAGCAGTGCTGTAACGCATCCTAATGGAAGCTTTACTTATCAGATGCCTATTGTAAACGGCGAAAAAATTATTTGTGTTGGGGTGAATTTTCCAGACCGTAATGCCGAATATAAAGATGGCACGCAGGCGCCAGCCAATATGTCACTATTTCCGCGTTTTTCTCGTGGGTTCGTGGGTCATGACCAGGCGCTTATTCGGCCACCTGAATCCCATCAGTTAGATTATGAGGGTGAAATTGCAATTGTGATTGGTAAGTCCGGCAGAAGGATTTCACAAGCTGATGCCTATGGTCATATTGCGGCGATTACTCTGTGCAATGAAGGCACAATTCGTGATTGGGTTAGGCATGCAAAATTTAATGTGACGCAGGGCAAGAATTGGGACAAATCTGGGGCTATGGGCCCTTGGCTAGTTTCGTTTACTGACGCCTCACAGCTGGATGATGTGCGTCTGACTACCCATGTAAATGGCGAGTTGCGCCAAGAAGATAAAACTAGCCGCATGATATTTTCGATCCGCCGCCAGATTGAATATATTTCAACGTTTACCACGCTGATGCCAGGAGATATTATTGTTACCGGTACGCCCACTGGTGCAGGTGCGCGGTTTGATCCGCCGATCTATCTAAAACCTGGTGATGTGGTTGAGGTGTCTGCTGAGGGAATTGGTACCTTGCGCAATACAATTGAGGATGAGGCATGACGCCATCTGAAATTAGTCAGGCCGCACAAGACCTGTATCAAGCTGAAAAAACTCAAAAGCAAATTGGCTTGTTGACGATAGCCAACCCTGAGATGCATATGGATAATGCCTATGCTGTACAAAAAGCCTTAGTCGCTTTGAAGGTGGCGGATGGCCGTAGGGTTACGGGTTGGAAAATTGGCCTCACGTCCAAGGCCATGCAAGCTGCTCTAAATATTGATATTCCTGATAGTGGAATTCTCTTAGATGACATGCATTTTGAAGATGGAAGTACGGTTCCAAAAGGTAGGTTCATTCAGCCGCGTATTGAGGCTGAAATCGCATTTGTAATGAAGGTGGGCTTGGACGGTGCGGCCACCCGGGAAGATGTTTTGAGCGCCACGGATTATGTGTGCCCATCGCTAGAGATTTTGGATACGCGTGTTTTGCGTGCAGACCCCAAAACTGGTCAGACCCGCAAAATTTTTGACACAATCTCTGACAATGCCGCCAATGCTGGAGTCGTTCTGGGAGCAGAGCGCCACAATCCCAATTCGGTGGACCTGCGCTGGGCCGGCGCAATTTGTTCGCGCAATGGGGAAGTTGAAGAAACGGGCCTCGGTGCCGGCGTGCTAAATGACCCTGTGATGGGGATTGTATGGTTGTCAAAACGCTTACAAGCTTATGGGCAGGTAATCCGGGAAGGCGACGTCGTTTTGTCAGGGTCATTTATACGTCCCATTGAGGCCCGCCCCGGTGATCGCTTCCATGCTGATTTTGGCTTATTTGGTAATGTATCTATAGATTTTGCATAATTAAAATAATAGTTTGAAGTATAGATGGCAAAAACGGCGATGTCCCAAAATTGGACTAGACCGCCAAACGATATCCACCATTCTCTGTTACCAATAGGCTGGCGTTGCTGGGATCGGGCTCTATCTTTTGGCGTAGGCGGTAAATATGAGTTTCTAATGTGTGTGTGGTTACGCCCGCATTATATCCCCAAACTTCGTGTAAAAGAGTATCTCGCGGTACTACTTCATTAGTGGCTCGGTACAGAAACTTTAAGATATTAGTCTCTTTTTCAGTCAGGCGAATCTTTTTATTATCTTTGGTTAGCAATATTTTGATTGCCGGCTTAAAAGTATATGGGCCTAGGGTAAAAATTGCGTTTTCTGATTGCTCGTGTTGGCGCATTTGAGCACGAATGCGGGCAAGCAAGACTGGAAACTTAAACGGCTTTGTAATGTAGTCATTGGCGCCTGCGTCTAGTCCCAAAATTGTGTCGGAGTCGGTGTCATGTCCGGTAAGCATCAATATTGGGCATTTTACGCCCTGTTTACGAATTAAACGACAAACCTCGCGGCCATTAATGTCTGGCAAACCAACATCTAAAATAACCAAATCATAAATATCTTGACCTATTTTTTCCAAAGCACTGGTACCGCTTTCAGCCTCAAACACATCGAACTCTTCAGTCATAACAAACTGTTCACTGAGAGCTTCACGTACATCTTCGTCATCGTCGACCAGAAGAATTTTTTGTTTTTGTGCCATTGCCAGTTTCCGATCATTTAAGATTCTATTATTTGCGCTTTTGACAGTCGTATTGCAAGATTTGCACCCGTATTTTCACAACCTCGTGTCACAAACGCAGGAATTGTTTCAATTCCTGACAAAAAGAAGGTATCGCATGGTCCATGAGCTTATCTCCATCTCCCATAGAACTTCGAGCGCGTGCTTTGACCGATCTTCGGATGGGCTTGCCTGTGGTCATAGACCTGCCCGAACCGCTGGTTATATGCGCAGCTGAAACCCTTTCTCAGGAAAGGCTAGCGTCATTGCGTACTCTTGGGGAGGTGCAAGCTGTAATTTCTAAGTGGCGTGCAGATACCCTAAAAATTAGCGTCTATGACGACGATGTAGCCCGGTTTTTAGTACCTTTGTCTGCGGATGCGCGTTGGTGCCAAGCGGTTGCAGACCCAATATTGGACTTGAGTTACCCCTTGAAGGGACCCTTTCAAAGTGTTCGTGGAGGCGAAGTTTGTGGCCAGCGCGCAGCTATTGCATTACTGAAAGCAGCGCATCTTTTGCCTATGGCAATTACAGTGCACACGCGCCTACCCCTTAATAAACTAACCCACCTACCTATTGATGTTCTTCTGGCTTTGGAGCTTGGGCATGTGGTTTCAGCACCGCTGCCACTACAGGTATCAGAGGCGGGTCGTTTGCATGTTTACCGACCCCATGATGGCGGAGATGAACACTATGCGGTTGAGATTGGTACTCCAGATCGAGCGACGCCGGTGTTAACCCGTTTGCATTCGGCCTGTTTCACGGGCGATATATTGGGATCTCTAAAATGCGACTGTGGACCGCAACTAAGGGGCGCTTTGGCACAGATGGGCCAGGAAGGTGCGGGCGTACTGCTTTATCTTAATCAGGAGGGTCGCGGCATCGGGTTGGCTAATAAGATGAGGGCTTATGCGCTGCAAGATCAAGGCTTTGATACAGTCCAAGCCAACAACCGACTTGGGTTTGCGGATGACGAGCGTGATTTTCAGGTAGGCGCCGAGCTGCTCAAGAGCCTTGGCTTCTCAACAATCCGGCTCATGACGAATAACCCAAAAAAAGTGGCTCGACTGGAGGAAAAAGGCCTCAAGGTTGTAGAACGGGTGCCACTGATTGTGGGTGAGACAAGTCAGAACCGAAGCTACCTTAAAACTAAAGCTGAAAAATCTGGACACCTTTTATGACTGCTTTGGATATTGTCTACTCCAAAGGGCGATTGCGATATTACGGACAGTATACAGCAGCGACCGCTGGGCGTGGTGGAATAACTGATTATAAATGCGAAGGCGATGGTGCGACGCCGCGGGGCACGCATTCCATTGTTGGCTTACTTTATCGCCCAGACCGGGTGGCGCCACCTTCAGATTGGGCCAAGCCTATATATCCTGGAGATCTGTGGTGCGATGATCCAACACATCGGGCCTATAATCAGCTGTGCCGTGCGCCGTTGCCGGCTGGCTTCGAGCATATGCGCCGAAGTGACCCACAATATGACGTCGTTTTGATCACCAATTGGAACTGGCCTGAGGCTAAGTTGGGGCATGGGTCAGCTATATTTATTCATCAATGGCGCCGGCCAGGCGCGTCAACTGCCGGCTGCATCGCGATGGCGCGCGCTGACTTACATTGGATAGCCGAGCGGGTATCCCCTGGCTGTCGATTGATTATTCGCTAGGTTGTTCTGCTACACTGGTGGGAACTCTTGCCCCAAAGATTGCAGAGCCCACCCTCACATGAGTAGCTCCAAAGGCGATGGCCTTTGGGAAATCACCAGACATTCCCATTGAGAGTTGTGTTAAGTCGTTTCGCTTGGCAAGTTTAGCCAAAAGCGCAAAGTGCATGCTAGCTTCTTCCTCAACCGGTGGAATGCACATTAAGCCTATAATTGGTAGATCTAGTGATCTACACTCCGCCACAAAAGTATCGACAGTATTAGGTGAGATCCCTGCTTTTTGGGGCTCAAGGCCAGTATTTACCTGAGCAAATAGTGGCGGGCAGTGACCCAATTCTTGCGCTAATCTTGCAAAAGCCGTGACTAACTTTGGACGATCCAATGTATGAATACAATCAAATAGCTGCAATGCCACGCGTGCCTTGTTAGACTGTAGTGGCCCAAGCAGGTGCACCTTCGCGTCGGGAAAGCTAGATTTAAACTCTGGCCATTTGCCCTCAGCCTCCTGCACGCGGTTCTCACCAAAAACCCGGTGGCCCTGATTGAGCACGGATAACACACGCTCGTTCGGCTGAACTTTTGATACAGCGATCAATTCAACTGCGCCTTCGTCGCGGCTTGATGCCCGAATGGCTTGAGAAATTTCAGAAGATACTTGAGTCAGAGACATATTAATTAACCTTTTTCGCTTGGCGTAAGTGTAATTTGTAATTAAACCAATGTCATTGGCAGATTATAACGGCAATTAGTGTGGCATCTGTGCATCATATTTGCGTTTCTATTATTGCTGGCCCGAGCCCTCCCTTGACCCAAGGCACCTTGACGCGCCATTAACCCCCATAGCTTTGACGGGATTCCTCTCGGCAAAGTGTTCTTTTTTGATATCGAGGAAAAA
>JAVLEV010000127.1:0-5951 GCA_031920365.1 Planktomarina sp.
CCACCCAAATCCTTGGCAAAAGCCATGATCGCTTCTGGACTAACTGACCTGCCTTCCCGCAAGCAAAGAAGTAAGTCGCGAGCCAGCATTAGTTATTCAAAATCGTCGCACCAGCATTGAGGTGATCCAAGTCAAACGCCCCTGGAAGCAAATCCGCAACACTCGTAGTTTCTTGGGTCCCATTCGCCGTAACCATGGTTACGGCGACTCCACCTTTAGCAAACTCAGAAAGCTTTTGCCGACATCCACCACAGGGGGGGACAGGACGATTGCCGCCAGCAATAACTGCAACTTCTACAATCGTATATTCGCCAGCAGCGCACATTGCCGCAATTGCACCAGCCTCTGCACATGTACCTTCAGGGTAGGCTGCATTTTCAACATTGCAGCCTACAAATATGGCACCACTCGGCGTACGAAGCGCAGCGCCAACATGAAAATTAGAATAGGGAGCATAAGCTTTAGCGCGAACCGCCGTTGCTGCGAGGATCAAATCTGTGCTCATGACTTTACCTTTCAATCATTTAGCTGAAACGCGAGCAGCGCTCCATAATAATTATTACATACACTATTGTGAGAACAGTCCAGACAACAAACTACTTATATTTTAGACTAAGTTAGTTTCAAAAATACCAGGCAAACTAACTTCTAGCAACTCAACATCCTCGGATGGCGCAGCATAGCATACGGGCATGCCAGGTGGGACTACGAATGCATCTCCTGCACCTAGCTGTTGCACCGGCTGGTTCGCGCCCTCAAGGGTTAAGTTACCTTGCAACACGAAGGTGAAATGGATGTCACTGTTGTGGGTTGCCCAAACCGGCTTGCCCGGCCCGCGCTTCACAATTTGTACCCCAGCTACAGTTTGGGTATTGTGGGAGATAGTTGTATCTCGTGAAACAAACCCAGGTAATCGAAACGGCACCCACTCCGCGTCATGAGCTTCATGATGAACAAATTTTTGTCCCTCAAAGATGCGATCTGGCCGAAGCTCAGTTGTAGGCAATACCATTTTATGATCAATAGTGGTTATATGTTCTGCTGGTACCCCGATTTCGATCACTTCAACATTATCGCTAGCAAACAGCACCCGATGCCGGATTTCTGGTGGTTGAATTACGCAATTCCCTGCCTTTAATCGAAATGGCTGACCTTGATCCTCATAGACCAAATCAACCCAACCTTTGTAGCAGTAAATCAATTGAAATCCAACGGAATGAAAGTGTACCATGTCTGGCACAGGACCACCGTTCGGGATACGAATATGGCTGGCAATTATTGAGCCGCCAAGGCGGCTTGGGATCAAATCACGATACTGCATCCCTGCTCGGCCAATAACCCAAGGAGCCTGGTCAGCCATCCGGCGTACAACAAATTCATGTGCTGTTGAAGGCATTACCACCGGCGGCGAAAGAGCCAAAATATCGATACGTGTCCCATTAGGGGCCACAAGCTGAGTCCTACCGCCCGCAATTAAAATTGGATCATCACAAAGAATTCGCAAAACTCCAGGTGCAGTATCTGCCCCCTTTTCCACCCGCACACGCAGGCCAAAACCCGAAAAAACTGCGGCGCTTGGATTATCTGCTGGAAATATCTCATCCATGCGCATGCCTAGAACTTTTGTGAAGAACGGGATATCGTCTCGTAACTCTTTAGTTGGTAGCAACACTTCAGCACGGATATTTTGCATAATTTAGCTCGTTCCCCTGTTTTGGTCTCATAATCTGCAAACTTCACGATTTTAAAGCCAGATGCAATACTGGCTCAAAAGCTCCATGGATAAATTATAAATTTCACGTGCGGTAGCATTCCACGATTTTAGTATCGGCGACAACTTGCGCTAAGACGCTCCATAAGGAATAAAAGCGCATATTGTTGCAACCGGGGTTTATCGTATGTCATTCAAAGAAATCTACGCCGGCTGGCAAACAGATCCTGAAGCATTTTGGATGAAGGCAGCTGAAGCCATTGATTGGGTGAAGCCTCCATCAAAAGCCCTCTGGGACGACGGTACTCCAATGTATGAGTGGTTTAAAGATGCTGAGGTCAATACTTGCTACAATGCTGTGGATCGCCATGTTGAAGCTGGAAACGGCGATAGAATAGCCATTATTTATGATAGCCCCGTTACGGGCCACAAGTCCAAAACTACATATGCAGACCTACAGGCTCAAGTGGCAGCATTTTCTGGGGGGTTGGTCTCAAAAGGGATTGCCGTAGGAGACCGCGTAATCATCTATATGCCGATGATCCCAGAGGCACTGGTCGCAATGTTGGCGTGCGTGCGTATTGGCGCTATCCATTCTGTTGTATTTGGCGGATTTGCAGCCAATGAGTTGGCTGTCAGGATCGATGATGCGACACCAAAAGCAATCATAGCCGGATCTTGCGGGATCGAGCCAGGCCGTATTATAGCATATAAACCCCTTCTGGATTCCGCAATTGATCTGGCTCAACATAAGCCAGAGTTTACTGTTATCTTTCAGCGCAAACAATGCGAGGCCAAAATTGGCCCCCTAGATGTAGAATGGCATGCATTGCAATCAGGCACTACGCCAGCACCTTGTGTGGCAGTATCTGGTGATCATCCAGCTTATATTCTGTATACGTCTGGCACCACTGGCGCACCGAAGGGTGTTGTACGGCCAACTGCCGGCCACTTAGTGGCGCTCAATTGGACAATGAAAAATATTTATGACGTTGATCCCGGTGATGTATTTTGGGCCGCCTCAGACGTCGGTTGGGTCGTTGGGCATTCCTATATTTGTTATGCACCCTTAATTCATGGCAACACGACCATTGTTTTTGAAGGCAAACCTGTAGGCACTCCCGATGCTACCACTTTTTGGCGGGTCATAGCCGAACATGACGTACGAAGTTTTTTCACTGCACCAACAGCGTTCCGTGCAATCAAACGCGAAGATCCAAAAGGCGAATCGATCAAAAATTACGATATGTCACGACTACGCGCACTTTACCTAGCCGGTGAGCGTGCAGATCCTGATACGATAAAATGGGCGCAAAAGGTGATGGGCGTTCCTGTATATGATCACTGGTGGCAAACTGAAACAGGGTATACCATTGCTGGTAATCCAGCCGGCATAGAAAAAATGCCAGTAAAAATTGGATCTTCCACCGTTGCGATGCCTGGGTATGATGTGCAGATCTTGGATGAAGGCGGGCATCAGATGAAGCCTGGAGAATTGGGTGCGATTGCGGTGAAACTTCCCCTACCGCCCGGCACTTTGCCTACACTTTGGAACGCCCCAGAGCGATATATAAAGTCTTATCTGACCACTTTCCCAGGTTATTATGAAACCGGCGATGCTGGTATGATCGACGCAGATGGTTATCTCTACATTATGGCCCGTACCGATGACGTAATCAATGTCGCAGGCCACAGACTGTCCACAGGCGGCATGGAGGAAGTATTGGCCAACCATCCCGATGTAGCAGAATGTGCAGTGATCGGAGTGGGAGACACATTGAAGGGCCAACTGCCACTCGGATTTTTATGCCTCAACAAAGGTTGCACGCGGCCACACGCTGATATTGTACTAGATGTGATCAGACTAATGCGCGAAAAAATTGGTCCAGTAGCAGCCTTTAAATTAGCCTGTGTTGTTGATCGCTTACCTAAAACTCGGTCTGGAAAAATTCTACGAGGGACGATGGCGAGCATTGCCGATAGCAAGCCCTTTAAGGCACCAGCAACCATAGATGACCCTGTAGTTCTGGACGAAGTCCGAGCGGCACTCAAGGTAATGGGATATGCAAAATAATTAGTTCTAGGCTTAACCGGTCAAAGGCCCATTTTAATAGATTCGGCACCTGTGGACCATATTTTTAGTCAAAAATTAGGTGATTTCGTACTCACTCAGTTTAAATTTCTGTTCAAGAAAATTGTTCTTGTATGAGCCTTTCTTCCAGCCCATGGCCCGGGTCAAACAGAAGGCGATGTGCCACATCACCCACACTTTCAATTTCTACTGACACGACATCTTGAACTGATCGGCTATCTGCATCTGCCATAACGGGGCGTTTCAGGGGCTCAATCACTTCAAACCTTACTTTAGCAGCTTTAGGCAATACGGCACCACGCCATCTACGAGGCCGGAATGCCGCCATGGCAGTCAGCGCTAGCACCTCGGACTCAATCGGTAATATTGGGCCATGGGCCGAGTAGTTATACGCGGTCGAGCCAGCAGGAGTCGCAACCAATGCACCGTCACACACAAGTTCGCTCAACCTCAGCCTATCGTCCACAAAAACCCTGAGCTTAGCAGCTTGTGGACCCTGCCTTAAAAGGGAAACTTCATTGATTGCCAACTCAGTGTGATGGCTGCCATCAGTACAGATGGCTCGCATACGCAGTGGGTTAATCACCGCTTCTTTGGCCACCGCTAATCTCTCTGACAGATGATCGATGGAAAACTCATTCATCAAAAACCCTACTGAACCCCGGTTTATCCCATAAACGGGCACATTAAGGTGCTGTGTCGTGTGAAGTGTCTGCAACATAAAACCGTCCCCACCAAGGGCCACGATCACGTCCGCATCGCTTACATCACAATCACCAAGTCTGTGTACAAATGTATTCCTTGCAGACTGAGCTAATTCTGAATTACTTGCCAGGAAGGCATAGCGTTTACGGTCGGTTTGGTGCATTGTCACAACTCCATTTCCGCACCTTTATGGCGGTCCAGCCTAAAAACGCAAGGCAAGGTCATAAACTAGGGGATCAGGTCAATACGTCGCGGAATGAGGCTTTGACATTTCCTATAGGAAACAAGCATACGCTTCCCAGACTGCTTAAGGAGTAAAACTATGACAGCCAGTATCACAAAATTTTTCAATGCCGAATTAGAAAATACAGACCCAGCCTTGGCGAAAGCAATTGACCAAGAGCTTGGGCGCCAGCGCAATGAGATTGAGCTAATTGCATCTGAAAATATCGTTTCAAAAGCAGTGCTTCAGGCGCAAGGCTCTGTGATGACAAATAAATATGCTGAAGGCTATGTGGGACGCAGATATTATGGTGGTTGTGAGTACGTAGATATTGCAGAGGCGCTCGCAATCGAGCGCGCCTGCAAGTTGTTCGACTGCAAATTTGCTAATGTTCAACCAAATTCTGGTAGCCAAGCCAACCAAGGAGTGTTTCAAGCGCTTTTACAGCCCGGAGATACGATCTTAGGTATGTCGCTCGACGCCGGTGGACACCTCAGTCATGGTGCGGCACCAAACCAGTCGGGTAAGTGGTTTAACGCCATACAATACGGTGTGCGCAAGCAAGACAATTTGCTTGACTATGAGCAAGTGCAAGAACTCGCTACCAAGCATCAGCCTAAATTAATTGTAGCCGGTGGATCTGCTGTTCCGCGTCAAATTGATTTTAAACGCATGCGTGAAATTGCAGACAGTGTTGGCGCCTACCTCCATGTGGATATGGCCCATATTGCTGGCCTTGTAGCTGCTGGAGAACACCCTAGCCCGTTCCCTCATGCCCACGTTGCTACGACTACCACCCATAAAACCCTGCGTGGGCCACGGGGCGGGATGATAGTTACAAATGATGAAACCCTAGCTAAGAAATTTAATTCTGCTATTTTTCCCGGCATTCAGGGTGGTCCGTTGATGCATGTGATCGCAGCGAAAGCTGTTGCCTTCGGCGAAGCATTACAGCCTGAATTTAAAACTTATATCCAAAACGTAATCAAAAATGCTCAGGCCTTGTCCGATCAGCTGATTAAAGGCGGGTTAGATACGGTAACTCATGGCACAGATACGCATATATTGTTAGTAGACCTCCGGCCAAAAGGTGTAAAAGGAAATGCAACAGAGAAAGCATTAGGCCGCGCACGTATCACTTGTAACAAGAACGGTGTTCCTTTTGATCCTGAGAAGCCAATGGTTACAAGCGGTATCCGGTTGGGCAGCCCAGCGGCAAC
>JAVLEV010000128.1:0-1255 GCA_031920365.1 Planktomarina sp.
AATGCTTGGTCTCAGTCTGCTAAAGGAGAGACTGCTATTTTAGCAGCGGATCTGTCAGATAGGTCGGCTTTGAGTGATATCGCAGCCGAAGCTGTCAGGCCTTTCGGTACACCAGATATTCTAATTAATGCGGCTGGCATCAACACCCGCCAGCCTGCGGATGAGATGACAGACGCGAATTGGGATCTAACGCAAAACTTGAACGTGGCTGCTCCATTCTTTTTGGCGAAAGCTATGGTTCCGGGCATGCGGGCAAAAGGATGGGGCCGCATAGTTAACTTTGCTTCACTGCAATCTCGTCGCGCCTTCGCTAATGGTATTAGCTATGGCGCGTCAAAAGGTGCAGTTGAGCAAATGACTCGCGCCATGGCCGAGGCTTGGTCGCGAGATGGTATAACTGCAAATGCTATTGCTCCGGGTTTTTTTCGTACTGAGCTCACAGCACCGGTATTTTCTGATCCTAAACTGTCCGCACAAAATGCTGCGCAAACCTGTATTGGACGGAATGGGGAAGTCTATGACATGGATGGTCCCATGATGTTTTTTTGCTCAGACGCTTCCAACTATGTAACGGGGCAAACGTTGTTTGTGGACGGGGGGTATACGGCAAAATGAAGGCTTTAGTTAATACTGGCGTTAAAGCTTTAGAATATTTGGATCATTTGGACCCGGTTGCTAAAGTGGGTGAAGAACTGGTGCACATCCAATATTCTGGAATTTGCGGTTCTGATATGCATGCGTTCTTGGGTCACGACGCCCGACGCCCAATTCCAATCATTCTGGGTCATGAAGCTTCGGGCACCATCATTGGTGGGCCGCGCGATGGCATATTAGTAACAATTAACCCACTGAATGGTTGTGGTAAGTGCGCCGCCTGTATGGCTGGAAGGTCTAATATTTGTCCAGACCGTCAGATAATTTCTATGCCACCGCGTGCTGGTGCGTTTGCAGATATGGTGGCGATACCGTCTGATAACCTTCTTGTTGTGCCAAGGCAGGATCTTTTACAATCTGCAGCACTGACCGAACCCTTGGCTTGCGGCTGGCATGCGGCACGCTTGGGGCTCCGGCTTCAAAATGACCCGGTGTCGGGTTTGACATGTGTTGTGTTAGGGGGTGGCGCTATTGGTGTTGGAGCGGCATTGTGTCTTCGTGCGATGGGTGTCCAAGATATCACCGTGATTGAAGTGAACCCGCTGCGCCTTGAAACACTACATGGGATTGTTGGCTTTGAGGCAAGTGACGGTGCTGATGG
>JAVLEV010000128.1:1355-5893 GCA_031920365.1 Planktomarina sp.
TGTCAGAGGGGCAATCTGCCTTTGAAGATATCCGTAACGGTCGCACACCTGCACCAAAAATAATTTTAATTCCCTGAAAGGAGCTTCATGTCCGTTAGTGAAAAAATAGTGGCTAACTTCGTTGCCAATGGCATTGAGTTTGTGACAACAGTACCGTGCAAACAACTTGGTGGTGTAATTGATGCTGTTGAGAATGAGCCTAGTATTTACCATATTCCGTCGAACAAAGAGGACGAAGGGATGGGTCTTTGTGCTGGTGCGTTCATGGGGGGGAAACGCCCCGCAATCATCATGCAAAATACTGCAATTGGAGTTACCGTAAATACACTGGTTACTTTGACCCAATTTTACCGAATGCCTTTGCCGATGTTAATCTCCTACCGCGGGGAGCTCAAAGAGCCCGTTGCATGCCAAGTTGAAATGGCCGTGCACACTAAGGCTTTGCTCAACCAGCTTAACATCCCGACCTATCACTTTCATAAGCCTGGCGACGAGCAAGAGCTGGATGCAATATTGAAATATACTTTCATGTGCAACAAACCGGTGGCTATTCTCACCGACGCAACGTTCTGGGGAGGTTACTAATATGATCCGTTCTGAAATAATCCGTGATATTGCCCCTATTTTGCGTGATCAATTGGTTGTGTGTAACATTGGGCTGCCAAGTCAAGAGCTACATTTGATCGATGATCAAGCGAGCACCTTCTACATGTTGGGAACTATGGGCTTGTCATCTTCGATTGGTTTAGGCGTTGCCTTGGCACAGAATGAAACGGTTATCTCTATTGATGGTGACGGTTCTGTTTTGACTAATTTGGGTACTTTGCCCACGATTGCAAATAACGTGGCTGACAACTTTATTTTGTTGATTATTGACAATGGTAGCTATGGCTCAACTGGTGATCAGCCTACCTATGCGGGCAAAAAAACATCACTGACAGCGGTGGCACGCGCGTGTGGCTGCGAAAATGTCATTGAATGTCACGCAGAAGAAACAGGCGCCGTCTTGCAAAGAGCAATTGATAGTAAAAAAATGACAGTGATAGTCGCCAAGTGCAAAAGTGGTAACATCAAGGTCCCTGTTATTACCAAAGATCCAGTTGTGATCCGGGATCGTTTTATGACTGAAGTTACACGTCGAAACGCTTAGTATTTTTATAATATAAACTAGGCCTGCCATTCATTTGGCGGGCTTTTTTATTGGATATAGTCTAGGAGGTAATTTTGGCATAACGAAAGCGGTATTGGTGGCCAATGAATGGAAAAAAATAGATAGTTACAAGTACCCTTAAGGGGCGTTTAGAGTTCCTAGCAGTATTATGAAAGTTTATGGCATCCCGTACGAGAATCGAACTCGTCTTTTCAGGTTGAAAACCTGACGTCCTAACCGATAGACGAACGGGACACTACTAGTAGGCAGCTATTTAGGGAAAGCTTGGCTCTGTGGCAAGTCTATTCTTTGCTTTTTACAGATGTTTTTAAGCTGACGGTTTCAGGCTAGGCTGGCGTCTTCAATTCGGAGCTGTGGGCGCGAGCGCCCGCCCCACGTATTTACCTCTAAACGGCCAACAATATGCATTTTTGAGCCTTGGGCATTGCTAAGAGCTGCCCCAAGAGGGCTATCGAAAGCTCCAAAGCAGATTGCATCTAGTTTAGTTCCAAACCCATCGCTAAGAGTTACTTTCAAATGGGCCTCGCCAACGGGCTTAGCGAATGCGATTGTACAGTCTGGAAAGGCAAATCTAGGGGCTGACGCTCCTGCGCCAAAGGGCCCAGCTTGGTCTAGTTGTTCAATTAGCTGCAATGTGGCAGCACCGGGCATCAAGGTGCCATCCAAACGCAAATCAGCGGGGCCTAGCTCTCCAGCACCCTGTGCTTCTAGCAATTGGCCTAATTTTTTCATAGCCGGTTGTAACTGCCCTCGAGTGAGTGTCAGACCTGCAGCCATCTTATGCCCACCACCTTTTTCGATGTAGCCATCCTGCGCCAATTTTTGAATGGCTACGCCCAAATCTATGCCAGCCACAGATCTTCCACTGCCTTTTCCAATATCGCCATCGAACCCTATTACCACAGAGGGGCGGTTAGTTTTTTCCTTGAGCCGTGCGGCTACGATTCCCACTACACCCGGATGCCAGCCATCCTTCGCTGCCCATGCTAACGGATGGATCAGGCCGCGTTTTTCGGCCTGATCCATGGCTGCAAGTCTGACAGATGCCTCCACGCTGCGACGTTCTGTATTGAGCTCATCTAATTTGTCGGCCATCGCTAAAGCCTCATGTGAATTGGTACTGCACAGCAGGCGCGCGCCTAAATCAGCTTGGCCAATTCTTCCGCCAGCATTAATGCGCGGTCCCAAGACATACCCCAGATGATAGGCGCTAGGGGCCATGTCCAAACGGGCTACGTCGGATAGAGCATTTAGTCCCAGCCGCTTGCGTTGCCCCATCACTTTTAGTCCCTGCCGTACAAATGCTCGATTGACGCCGACTAAGGGCGCTACATCAGCCACTGTGGCCAATGCGACGAGATCAAGTGAGTTGATTAGGTTTGGTGGTGTTTGACCTGAAAATCGCATCAGGCGCGCAGCTTCGATCAACACCATAAATACAACCGCAGCCGCGCATAAATGGGCTAAGTCGCCAGTTTCGTCTTGCCGGTTGGGGTTCACCACAGCTTTTACCATTGGCAGCGTCTCTCCGCCCAAGTGATGATCCAAAACTACAATATCAGCGGCGTTGCCTACTGCTAAGGCTTGGTGAGACAGGGTGCCGCAATCAACGCAGATAATCAAATCATGTTGCGCAGCTAGGGTCTGCATGGCTCTTGGGTTAGGCCCATAACCTTCGGTAATTCGGTCGGGCACATACAACGTGGGTACAATCGAGAAGTGCGCCAGGAAGTCAAAAAGAAGTGCTGCTGATGCCCCCCCGTCAACATCATAGTCTGCAAATATTGCAATTTTCTTGCCCGCGTTGACCATGTCCAGAATAGTTTTTGCTGCTAGGGTGCAATCTTTCAGTTTTTTGGGGTCGCTCATTGTGGCGCGCAGGGTTGGATTGAGGAAGTTAGGAACTTGTTCTGGTGTTACACCTAAACGCGCCATGACGTAGCACAGCGGTAGTGGCAGATCAGTATGCTGGTTCAGATTTAGGGATTGCCGCTCAACCGCTAAAGACGGGCCCATCCACCGCCGGTTTGAAATTGAATGTTCAACGCCGAGATACATATCAGTTGGTTGGGATACGGTATGTCATACGCCGCACAGATCCAGTTTTGGACCGCATCAAAATAGTTTCCGTAGTCATAAAGCCAACTTCACGTTTGATGCCTGCCAAAATTGATCCATCTGTCACACCGGTTGCTGCGAAGATTACATCCTGTGTTACCATCTCATCGCGGCTGTAGACACGGTTAAAATCTGTAATCCCTGCTTTGGCAGCTCTGCCACGCTCGTCATCATTACGAAAAACCAGGCGACCCCACATTTGGCCACCCATACATTTTAGGGCCGCTGCGGCCAAAACACCTTCAGGTGCGCCGCCGAGGCCCATATACATGTCGATGCCCGTTGTTTCAGATTCTGCGCAGTGGATCACACCGGCTACATCGCCATCGGTGATGAGCCGGATGGCACAACTTGTAGTACGCAATTCTGCGATCATAGCATCGTGGCGTGGGCGCTCTAGTACACAGACTGTGATGTCTTCCGTGGAACAGTTTTTAGCCGCTGCCAGTGCCCGTACCCTTTCGGCTGGTTCCATATCCAAAGATACAACGTTTTCTGGTAAGCTTGGGCCTACTGCTAATTTTTCCATGTACACATCTGGTGCGTGTAGCATGGAACCACGTGGACCCATAGCGATCACAGTTAACGCATTAGGCATGTCTTTGGCCGTCAGGGTTGTACCTTCTAAAGGGTCCAAAGCAATATCCACAGCGGGGCCGTTGCCTGATCCCACTTCCTCACCAATAAAAAGCATTGGTGCTTCATCGCGCTCGCCCTCGCCTATGACAACTACTCCAGCAATATCCAACATATTCAACTGGGTGCGCATGGCGTTTACTGCTGCTTGGTCGGCTGCTTTTTCGTCGCCTCGCCCGATCAGCCTCGCTGAGGCAAGGGCGGCTTGTTCCGCTACTCGCGCAAGCCCAAGTGATAGGGCACGATCGTGAAATTCGATTGGTTCAGACATAAGAGCTTCCTTTAACAATTTCCTGAGCCCTAACTTGCTGCCCAGTGCAATTACAAGACTAGGCGCGCTAACAACACTAAAAAATACATTTTTGGCCGAAATATTGACACTATTAGCCACTTTTTAGGTTAAGTGGCTTCAATCCTCAGGGCAACTGGTGTGCTTTCAACCACCTTTGTTCTGTCAAAATCAACTAGGACTTGATCGATTGCAGCGCGGCTAGTTTTGTGGGTTACGATTAAAACAGGAGCCTTGCCGGCATCATGGCCGTACTGGCGCATCCTATCTATAGATATGCCCGCTTCGCCTATTACGGCCGCAATTTTTGCCAAAGCGCCAGGT
>JAVLEV010000129.1:0-5889 GCA_031920365.1 Planktomarina sp.
GGAGCCTGTTTACTTTATTAGGCGCGTTTAAAGACCGTGACTGTGCACACCTCAATTTTGGATTTAGCGTCTACAGTATCCCCGGACTGCTGTAACTTAAGTTATTTGCACTAACTATGACGGTTATCATTCATAGCCTATTTAAAAAAATTAAATAATTGGAAATAGTAGCGAAAATAATTTTTTACAGCTTTATTTCTTTAATGAATATTATTACGTCACGTTTGTTTTACAGAAACTTAAAATAGCTATGCTTGTGATTACTTCAATGAATCAGACAGCCAATTTTCCAGTAAAAAATGCGCAATTGCACCTTTTCTTGCAGGTTTTATTTTTGGGTGCACACCTTCAAAGACATCAACCATGTCCTCGCGGCTTACCCAAAGAGCATCTTCAATTTCTTCTGGATCAATCGTTATATCTTCATTCAAAGCATCGCCCACACAACCAAACATTAAAGACGCTGGAAATGGCCACGGTTGGCTGGCAAGGTAATTTACTGATCCAACACGAATACCCGATTCTTCAAAGACTTCACGGCGCACAGCAGCTTCCAGAGTTTCGCCCGGCTCCACAAAACCCGCCAAAAGTGAATACATCCCCTCTGGCCAAGCATGAGAGCGGCCCATCAAAACATTATTGCCATGAGTAATTAACATAATCACCACAGGGTCAGTACGTGGGAAATGAGAGCGGTTACAAACTGTACAATTTTGCTGCCAACCGGCCATAGCTATATAAGTATTCCCTCCACAGCTCACACAAAAGCTATGTGTTCGGTGCCACTCGAGGATTCCTCGTGCCATTGCGGCCAATTCCGCATCACGCGGCGAAAGCCGTGTCATCACAACGCGCAACTCAGCAAAATATTCACCATTAATTAATGACGGATGAAATTGTACAGAGGGGTCAAGAAATGTGTTCAGCGTGTCAGGCAATTCCTCAGGTTCCCAATTTGAAATATTAGCTAAAAAGAGCGGCGCCGCCGCATCATCCAGTCCCAAAAATACTAGGGAGCCGCACTCTGGCCCTAAGACTGGGTGGTCAATACCCACCCAGACCAACCCAAGACCTCCATCCAATTGATCACAAAGCAACGGCTTACCACGCCACAATAGAATAGTTTTTGCGTTACTCTGCGCCCGAAGCGCCACCTGCGCCTTAGGACCCCGTAACTCTGCTGCTCGATTCAGTGCAGATCCTCCAAAAGTAACCGTTTCCGCATGCCGCATGGGGAGGATCCTAACTATTTATTCTGTTTCTATTCAATTCGTCTGAGCGATGAATTGCAATGTGATTTTCAAAAGCCTATACGAAGGGTGAGGGGTTGGCGCGGGCGAGTGCCTCGCCAACCTGGTCAGATCCGGAAGGAAGCAGCCAAAACGAGCCCCACTTGGGTCGATGTCCAACCTCTCACCCATCCATCAGTGCAGTGGGATCCCGTGTAATCCAGCACGGGTCTGCTGGACCAATGCCTGAGCAGCTTGTATCATAGTTCCAAGATTCGAGGGACTGTAATGACTGACACACCTGCATATCAAGTTTTGGCACGCAAATATCGCCCAGAGACCTTTGCGGATCTCGTTGGCCAAGATGCCATGGTGCAAACCCTGCGCAATGCTTTTGAGGCAGAGCGTATAGCCCAGGCCTTTATAATGACAGGGATCAGAGGTACTGGGAAGACTACGACTGCCCGAATTATAGCCAAAGGCATGAATTGTGTAGGTATAAATGGTACCAGTGGCCCCACAATTGACCCCTGCGGTCAATGTGAACATTGCACTTCAATCATGGAGGGCCGTCATGTGGATGTTTTGGAGATGGATGCCGCAAGCCGCACCGGCGTTGGCGACATCCGCGAAATTATAGACTCGGTTGCATACCGTGCCGCCTCTGCGCGCTACAAAATCTATATCATCGATGAGGTTCATATGCTATCCAACAATGCGTTTAACGCATTGCTTAAAACATTAGAAGAGCCCCCAGCACATGTGAAATTCATTTTTGCTACTACAGAAATTCGTAAAGTACCGGTCACGGTTTTATCGCGCTGCCAAAGATTTGATCTGCGGCGCATAGAACCAGAAGTAATGATAGCTCTGCTGCAAAAAGTGGCCAAGGCCGAAGACGCCAAAATCACTGATGAAGCTTTGGCTCTAATCACCCGTTCGGCAGAGGGATCAGCTCGTGACGCACAATCACTGCTTGATCAAGCTATTTCACATGGCGCAGGTGAGACCAACGCAGAACAAGTGCGCGCCATGTTGGGCCTGGCTGATCGTGGTCGGGTTTTAGACTTGTTTGATTTTATCCTTCACGGCGATGCTGCAGGCGCCTTAGACGAACTTTTGAGCCAGTATGCGGCAGGAGCAGACCCAATGGCTATCTTGCGTGATTTGGCAGAAGTAAGCCATTGGGTGAGTGTGGTAAAAATCACTCCTGTCGCAGCAGACGACCCAACAGTCTCTCAAGATGAACGCAGCCGGGGTTTAATGATGGCAGAAGCTTTGCCAATGCGCGTTCTAAGCCGTATGTGGCAAATGTTGCTGACTGCTTTAGAAGAAGTTGGTCGCGCGCCCAACGCAATGATGGCTGCTGAAATGGCGATAATCCGCTTGACCCACGTGGCAGATTTACCCACACCAGATGAACTAATTCGCAAACTACAAAATACACCTATGCCTGCTCCATCCATCCAAGCACAGGGCAACCGCTCTGCCGCACCCCATAGCATCGGACAACTCGGGACCACACAGGCCATAGGATCTCAAAACAACAATAAGAATGGTCTTCGTGATCCCAAAGTAACCTCTAGTTCTGGCGCAATAGCGGCACTTTCACCTAACACCTCAACGGAAGTATTCGACGATTTTGTAAGGTTTGAGGATGTGTTAGAACTCATTCGCCATCATCGCGATGTAAAGCTTTTGGTAGATGTGGAGAACACTCTTAAATTGATCAGTTACTCACCGGGACGCATCGAATTTGAACCAACCGGAAATGCTCCAAAAGATTTAGCACAGCGACTTGGAAGCCGATTGCAAACTTGGACGGCTAACCGTTGGGCAGTATCCATAGGCAGCAATGGTGCCAAAACTATTGCGGAGGTCCGCGATACAGCTACCAATGCCCTCAAACAAGAAGCACAAGCACACCCTTTAGTTAGAGCTGTCCTAATTGCCTTCCCCATGGCCAAAATTACAGAAATACGCACAGACAAAGACATTGCTACAGAAGCGCAAGTCGAGGCCCTACCAGAAGTTGAGGATGAATGGGATCCATTTGACGACGAATAATCAGATGCTTATAGTCACGATCATACCCGTGCATCGATCTAACTATGAATGGATAATAATATGCTAAACGGACTTAGTGGTCTCGGTGATATGGCCAAAATGATGAAGACAGCACAAGAAATGCAAGGCAAGATGACGCAAATGCAGGACGATTTGGCCAATATCAGCATTACGGGCGAAAGCGGTGCTGGCTTGGTGACCGTGACAGCAAATGCCAAGGGCGTTTTGACCGGTTTAAATATTGATACCAGTATTTTTGATCCTAATGAAAAAGAAGTAGTTGAGGACTTAATTCTCGCAGCAATCAAGGATGCTCAGTCCAAAGCTGCAGACAGATCAACCGCTGAAATGCAGAGATTGCAACAGAGTCTTGGCCTACCCGCAGATATGAAGCTGCCATTCTGAGATGGTTATCAGTATAGGCTTGCAGGGGGCGATGTTTGTACCCACGGTACTTCAATGAAGAACACTTCAAAAGATTTGGATCACTTGATTGAGCTGATGGCAAAACTGCCAGGTTTGGGACCACGTTCGGCCCGTCGTGCTGTTTTGCATATGATC
The DNA here is from genome assembly GCA_031920365.1 of Planktomarina sp. Classification (GTDB taxonomy): domain Bacteria; phylum Pseudomonadota; class Alphaproteobacteria; order Rhodobacterales; family Rhodobacteraceae; genus Planktomarina. Next base: position 3,858 of record JAVLEV010000129.1, read on the forward strand.
AAAAAACGTGCCCTGCTGATGACGCCTTTAGCCGATGTTCTGGCAGAAGTTGCTATAACTGTTCGCGAATGTTTAACCTGCGGTAACATTGGTACCTCTGAAAATTGCGAAATCTGCAAGAGCCCTAAACGCGCCACTGGCGAGATTTGTGTGGTGGAAGATGTCTCAGATCTTTGGGCAATGGAACGTTCTGGTGTATTCAAGGGCCGCTATCATGTGCTGGGTGGCACACTTTCAGCGCTTGATGCCATCGGACCAGACGAGTTACGCATACCCAGGCTATTGCAACGTGTACGAGATGAGAGTGTTACTGAAGTAATATTGGCACTGAACGCCACAATAGACGGTCAAACGACGGCGCATTACATCGCAGATCAATTGGGCGATGTGACTGTCTCTACTCTAGCGCAGGGTGTGCCCATCGGAGGCGAGCTGGATTATCTAGACGATGGTACAATCACCGCTGCCTTAAGGGCTCGCAAAATACTTTAAGTTTGATGAGCGAACCATTGAGGCTGCCGAAGCAGCCCCAAAATTGATTAGATTTTAAAGTTACTCTGAGCTATCATCGCTTGGCAAATTGAAGAAGCTGTCAGCATCCAAAAGATCGCCATGCTGTCTTTCTTCTTCCTCATTTTCCGGGGCATCGGCCAATGTAAAAGTTTCAAGACCAGAAATGGATGCAGGAATACGAGGCTCATCAGACATCCCCAAGCTTTGCTCAGTACCGACCAAACGACGACGTTCATCATCTGACATCGCCTCACCATCACGTAGCTTTTTGGCGTTGGCCTTTTGAACCAAAGCGTCTAGTTCAGTTTGCTTGCATAGGCCAAGCGCAACAGGGTCAATCGGGTTGATATTCGTGATGTTCCAGTGCGTCCGCTCACGAATGGCTTGGATGGTTGGTTTGGTTGTACCAACAAGTTTCGATATCTGACCATCAGAAAGCTCAGGGTGGAATTTTACGAGCCACAGAATAGATGCAGGGCGATCTTGCCGTTTTGATAGAGGTGTATAGCGTGGACCACGACGTTTTTCTTCACCAACAGCCGCTGCGTAGAATTTAAGAGATAGCTTGTGGAGCGGATCAGCCTGCCCCTTATCAATTTCTTCCTGGGTCAATTGGTTGTTACCAATCGGATCAAAGCCTTTTACACCCGACGCAACGTCGCCATCCGCGATGCCCTGTACTTCTAGCTCATGCATCTCAACAAAATCTGCAATTTGCTTAAAGCTTAGCGTTGTATTGTCTACGAGCCACACTGCAGTAGCTTTTGCCATAATTGGTTTTGTCATTTCGGCCTCCATACTAAACTTTAACCCCACACATAGCTTCCTCGACGCCTTGCGGCGGTCTCGGGTTTTTGCGAGACGAGTTACCATTTTTGGGAAACTTGAAGATTAGTATAATGTGTCCTAACCAAAAGGGAAAGCCCCGTGGACCGCTTGCTTACATAAGTGTTACTTATTATGTTAGAATCTTAAAAATTAGTTCTAAAGCTATTTTAGCTCTCTGCTTTCTTAATGCCTGCTGGACAAGACCGAATGGGGCAATAAAGTGCCGTATTTTCACTCATAACAAAGGATAGAACGTATGATACAGCGTTTAGGAACAACGGCCCGCGCAAGTAAAATTGTAAAGTATAATGGTGTAGCATATCTCTCGGGCCAAGTGGCTGAGGGCGCTACAATACAGCAGCAAACCATAGACTGCCTGGCAAAAATTGATACTTTGCTTTTAGAGGCAGGCAGCAACCGTAAGCAGATGCTGCGAGCAACAGTTTGGCTATCAGATATGAATCTTTTCGCAGGGCTAAATGAAATATGGAATGCATGGGTTCCCGAGGGTCACGCACCTGCTCGCGCTTGTGGTGAAGCAAAATTAGCACGTGCTGAACTCATGGTCGAAATCATTGTTGATGCAGCTTATAACTAAGATTTTTCTCTCATCTTTGAGCTCAATTAAGCCTTCACTACAGTCAATTAATACCAGGAAAGTAAGTTAAAAAAATATTATATTTTTAAGACT
>JAVLEV010000130.1:0-2452 GCA_031920365.1 Planktomarina sp.
TACTACACTTCACAAGATGAAGCTACTAAACAGACTGAAACAGAGTGTGTTGAGATGGTGACTGCATTACCCTTGGTTAATACAACTACCGGAATGGGTATGACTGCATCTATAAATGAGTGTGATTAAAAAATATGGTAACAATCTGAAGAACTTTGTATTTAATTTGGGTCATGTTGACAGATCAACCTCGACGCATATTTGCACAGAGCACTATTCCATCTTCTTTTGGCGCGGTTCGAAAGTAGGGATAGCCAGAAACTAGACCTTCAAAGAGACGTATAAACTTTTAGTTCTAGGTCCAGTAATGTAAAAGACATATGTTCATTCCATAGCCTTTAACTCTAACCGCGTGTTCTAATTTTTTATGAAGGGCTGATAGTCAATGTTAACCTCTCGGGTGGCTATGTAAGCTGCGTGTTTGCAGCCCTAAGCGAGTAACTTTAATAGCTCTACTCTTCTAATTTTGGTCATTGGCTTACCAGTAATACCCGTACCTTTTATGGTTTCTGTTCTTTTATTCAACAAGTCATTCCTTGGGAGTTAGGGATAATTTCTGGGGCTATCTTCCTAGCAATTTCATCTCTGGTTCTCTCATATTCTCGGCTCCATTAGTTGAAGATATCTAAAAAAATTACTGGTTTTTTTCTACGTTCAATTTCACTTTTGATAGCACAAAATAAAAGTACGGCTATTCCCAACAAACCCAAAGGGGCGAGTAAAAACGCATAAGCGGAAATCAAAGAAAATATAATCATGATGGCTATAAAGCCTCCTATCATCCATGAGTTTGCTTTTCTTTTTTGCTCCGCTGTGAACGCATAAAAATCTAACCCACATTTGGGGCATTTAGGTGAGTTTAGAGCAACACTGGCTTTGCAGTGAGAACAGGAATGCATGGTTAACTCCATCATCGGTTCTCTATCAGTCTAAAAAATTCTTTTCCATTTATCAACAAAAAGCGAAGGCTCATCGTTGGCGTGGCTTTTTTGTTATGTCCAGTAGGTGTTTTAGTTTGGTACCGGTCAGATATTTTTTTTATATAACTGAGTGGCAGAATTTAAGAGTGCGAAAAAATAATTGTCATTTGCACAAGAGCAATAAGCACCATATTTTTTCACTCCTAGTCAACTAAATCAAAGTACTGTCCAGTACACACCTTATGACATTGTAGAGCACAATAAGTATGGAAAATATAACTAAAGATAGATAATTTGCAAATTGGATGTGTGCGTCGGGTCTGATTGCTTTGAGGTTAATGACTTTGTTGATTTGATATATAAAGAAACTTTTTTGGTAAAATCGTTCTAACAATTATCCGATGATAACGATACTGTCTAACTAAACCTAAATGGTAGGGCTTATGATTAAATTAGATATCAGCGCAGTAACTCTTGATGCCATGCAACAGCGGGCGGAAGAACTGAGACCTTTAGTTGTACGAACCCCGGTTGTACCTTTGTCCTCAGCGTTGATGTCGCAGGTTCTAGAAGGCAGTATTATACATCTGAAGATGGAATGTTTTCAGCATACTGGGACCTTTAAGGCGCGGGGTGCTTTGTCCGTGGCGCGGGCTATCCCAATTGCCGATAAAGTCCGTGGGATTACAGCCGCGAGTGCTGGTAACCATGCTATCGCTGCTGCTTGGGCTGCACGACAATGTGGCTTATCGGCGAAGGTAGTAATGCAGTCTAGCGCAAATCCTTTTCGTGTTGCACTTGCGAGAGCACAATGTGCTGAGGTGATTATGAAAGATGGTGGTCCGGCTACCTTTGGTGAAGCTGAGCGCCTGCAGAGTGAAGAAGGAAGAACCTTTATCCATCCTTTTGAAGGGCTTAACACCTCTCTCGGTACGGCGGGCGTTGGTTTAGAGTTTCTTGAGGACGTGCCGGACCTAGACGCAGTAATTGTAGCGGTTGGTGGAGGCGGTTTAATTAGTGGTATTGCTGCTGCGGTTAAAGCAATCAATCCGGCTTGCAAGGTCTATGGTGTAGAGCCTGCTGGAGCTGATAGCATGTCACGTAGTTTAGCAGCCCGATGTCCGATTACGCTCGATAAGGTTGATACGATTGCTGATAGTCTTGCGCCACCAATGGCTTTACCGCTTGGGCATGCGTTATGTGCGGCATACGTTGATGACATGGTGACGGTCACAGATGATGAAATTTGTTCTGGGATGGTAATCTTGCAGCAGGAGGCAAAACTGGCGGTTGAGCCTGCAGTGGGTGCGGTGATGGCGGGTGTAATGTCGCCATTACGAAATCGTCTTAAAGGAAAACGCGTGGGGCTTGTGGTCTGTGGTGCCAATATCGATGCGGCCAGCTTTAGCCAACTTTTGGAACGAGGCCGCATTAATATTTCTAAACTCACTCATTAATCATATGGCTTCTTTGGAATTACAAATACCAAAAAGATAGGGATTAGTCTTGGTAATGGAATAGTCACGCTACTT
>JAVLEV010000130.1:2552-4467 GCA_031920365.1 Planktomarina sp.
TTTGTGTACGCAGTATTTTATGAATGGGACCAGAGCTGTAAAATGATCTGTCTAACTTAACTTTATCAACCAGTTTTTTACCTAACCCCATACTGTGCTTGTCAGTATGAAGTGCAACTATCTGATTATTTTTGGTATTGATTAAAATATACCCAGAAAAAGGTACGCCAGTAATGCAAACTTCTCTTAAGGTAATCGTAGCGCCAATCATAACTCCAAGTTCTATGACAGAGTAGCGCTAAGTCATACAGTCAGTTTTTAACACCCAACTATCTACAAGCTATGCGCAGTCTAATGCATCGGCTCGTATTGCATAACGAATTACGTCATCGCTTATTCTGCTGCCTTTTAGCCTAGCTCCACGAAAACTACCACTTATGGTTGGGCTTAATAGGCTGCTGAATTTACTAATTCAACGGCCATTCCGAAAAATCAATCGGTAGTCTGTGTCGTCTCCAGAAAGAATTTCATTCTGACTAACGCACGGTCTATATTTTTTTGGCTGTTTGCATAGGAAATCCGAATGTAACCTTCACCGAGAGTCCCAAAATCTGGGCCTCCAATAGTTGCAACACCTGTTTTTTCGAGTAATTCACGTGACAGATCTTTGGCTTTCCACCCTGTCAGGGACACGTTGGGGAAAGCATAAAATGCACCTTTTGGAACAATGCAGGAGACCCCAGGGAGATCGTTTAAGAGGTGCACTACTCGCTTGCGTCGGCCATCAAACTCCATAAGCATTTTCCCCACAGCATCCTGCGGGCCTGTAAGGGCTTCGAGTGCCGCATATTGCGCCGGTGCATTTACGCAAGACCATGCATTAACCGCCAACTTACGCGCCTTGTTATATAATTCATCAGGCCAAATGGAATAACCTAACCGCCACCCCGTCATTGCGTATGTTTTAGACCAACCATTGAGTATAATTAGTCTGCTGCGAATTTCAGGATATGTCAAAAGGCTTACGTGTTCTTCGCCGTCGTAAAGCATTTGATCATATATTTCGTCAGACAGTATGGCAACGTGTGGATGATCAGCTAGGCCTACAACCAACTTGTCTATCTCAGCACGTGGCGTAATACCGCCACATGGATTGGCTGGAGAGTTCAGAATAATTAATCGAGTTTTTGGCCCAATTAACTTTAAAGTTTCGTCGGCAGAAAATGCAAAGCCGTTTTCCTCACGAATAGGCACTGGAACAGGTTTTGCGCCGGTATACTCAATCATGGAGCGATAAATAGGAAATCCTGGGTCTGGGTACAGGATTTCACCTTCAGAATCGCCGAACATTAGTATGGCGGTAAACATGGTCACTTTTCCACCAGGCACAATTAACACATTTGTTGGACTTACTTCAGTTTTGTAACGACGATATATATCGGCGCTGACTGCTTCGCGTAGTGGCAAAATTCCAGTGGCATCTGTATAGCCATGGTGACCGTCTCGGAGCGCTCTCACAGCGGCTTCGACAATGTTGCTGGGTGTGGGAAAGTCGGGCTGCCCAATCCCAAGGTTAATTACGTCCATGCCGCCGGCGGCCAATTCTCCGGCTCGGCCAAGTACAGCAAAGGCGTTCTCCTCGCCAATTCTATCAAAATTATCCACTGTTTTCATAGGGTATCCTCGTTAATTCCCAGCATATTTTGTCGAATCGACATATTTTCTGAGCACAGTGTGATTGGCCCTGTATGAATGTCCAGATGCTACGGGGCTAAATCTTTTTAGGCCTACGTGCCGAATCTATCATTTGTGTGTACATCAATATTCGACCCTAATAGTTTTAGGTAAGCAATAGTTAAGACTGCCTAATAACGACGCTATTTTTCAAATGGTCGTCTTTATTTTTTAAACTTTAGAGTTTTTTGCATACGCCTAATGGAGACCACGCAGTTATTTAATTATGGTCAAATAGATT
>JAVLEV010000130.1:4567-5810 GCA_031920365.1 Planktomarina sp.
TTGAGGCTGCTAAGTGGTATAGGATGGCTGCTCAACAAGGTAATCCCATAGCGCAAGATAATCTTGGAATTTTATACTACTTTGGCGACGGTGTGGTTCAGGATAATCTAACTGCATATATGTGGACTAACCTAGCCTTTGCAAATGGTGTGCAAGAAGCGGAAACCAGAAGAGACTTCATAGCAGAAGAAATGAGTCAAGCTGATCTTTCTATCGCGCAAGATATGGCTAAAGCCTGCATCAGAAGTGCTTACATAAAGTGCGGAAATTAAAGTACTTGGAGCATTAGCATCAGCTCAGTATATATAAAATATGGGTGTTAACTAAGATAAGCTTTTAATGTTTGGCAAGCCATTTTTAGGTACGGCTTAGTTTAAAAGATGCCCAGAACTTTCTTGCGTGCCTGAGCAGGTCTTTTGTCCTCAAGTAGCCTTGTGAGCGTTTGAATACTCTCATGATACTGCTTTCTAGCTTCGTCCGTTCGCTCCTCGGCTTGCTCCGCCCGATCTTTGGCTTCACTAGCGGCCACTGTTAACTGGTCAATCTGTTGCTGTAGAAGTTTATGTTCATAAGTTGCAGCCTCCAGGGCTGCTTCAAATTTCAGTTCATTTAGTGTGTCTGCTCTGTAAATACTTAGATCAAGGGGGGCAGCTTTAGATTGGGGATTATTTAAAAGTAAGGGTGGTGCAATAGCCGCGGGCAAAACTTTTTCGCGGTGCGAAGTTACTCTTGCCAGTTCACTCTCATCGATAGCATATGATCCATCCTCAAGTTTAGATGCTGATAACTTTCCAGTTTTGATCCACTTGTGGATCGTAGTTTTGCTTACGCCTGAAACTCTTGCCGCTTTGCTCGTAGAGTATGGCATTTTCACTCCCGTTACCTTCTAATCGACTAACAATATATCCTAGTTACCTTCAGGTGTTAACTAGTTATTCTGCCTATACTTCCCGAAAGGCAGTTTTAGCACCGATCAATCACGTACTACATAAGTGTGAGTACGAAATAAAATGTGCAAGCACAGATTGAAGTTGAGTCCAAACAGGAAAATTTTATGGTGCTACTGGCCAATATACATTAGCCAGTGTTAATTTCTTAATGTGAAGTGAGTAAAAAACTAGCCCATGGGAAGCGAGGTTTCACACTTCCGGCCTTGACGCCCAATTTTGGCTAGCATACTCAAAAGCTAAGGTGCGGGTATGGTGAAATGGTATCATAAGAGCCTTCCAAGCTTAAGGCGCGG
>JAVLEV010000131.1:0-5799 GCA_031920365.1 Planktomarina sp.
TATAAAAATAGTATTACTTAATATTTACCGGTTGACGTAAGTGACCTTATTAGTTGTGGGACTTATTTAACAGTTGGGTTGCAGTTGAATTTACAACAATCAAAAATTTAAGTTGATCGCTTTGCCCGGCTGGGCGCTAGGCATTAAAAAAAGATAAAAAACTAATTCGCGATGTCACCAAAAAATAAATTTTAATTTTCCTAAAAAAGTAAATTGGGCAAAACTTTTGTTTATTATGTTTTAGCCTCATTTTGACTGAGTAGTTGGGTACAATAGGTCTTTTATACCGTTGCATGTCTTAACTGCAGCCCCAGTTTTTCCTGCTGCAAATCCTTTTGCTGCAGTTGCCATTTTTTTTAAAGTATCTGGCTTTTTAAGTAAAGTAACTATGCGGGCTTCAAGTGCCGTTGAATTTTCTAGGCTCTCGAATGCACCTGCAATACCAGCTGGTACAGCTGAAAAATCTATACCATAAGTCGAAGGTCCCATTATTACAGGACGACCTAGTACCATGGGTTCGACGATATTGTGGCCGCCATGATCCACTAGGCTTGCTCCAACAAAAACAAGATCAGCTAATATGTAATATGCATTCATCTCACCTATACTGTCTCCAACAAGGACTTGCGTCTTTAGGTTAGAAGTCTCTGGCTGGGCTCCCAAGGCTGACCTTTGTGCCACATTAATGCCCATTAGAGAAAGTGCATCTGCTACCGCCTGAAACCTTTGTGGGCTTCGCGGTGCCCAAACAATACGCAGCCCCGGGTCTGCTGCAAGAAGGCGAGCAACCATCGGAAGAAGAATATGTTCTTCAGCCTCAACTGACGACGCTATCATTAAAACACGCTTCGCCCCTTTAATTTGGCGGCGCAGCCTTTCGCCCAAAAGTAAGTGGGCAGGGTCGATTAATTGATCAAACTTTAATTCCCCCACTACCGATAACTGGAGTGGATTGACACCGATCTTAACATACCGATTGAAGTAACTATTATCCCTAGTAAATATATGGCTAAATACCTGATAGATATTATTAATTTTTCGACGTATATAATTTTTTTTGCTAATCGATTTTTCCAGCAAATTGCCATTTGCCATTATCACTGGGATGCCTTTGCACGCAGTTTCGATTATCATCGCAGGCCAGATTTCGATTTCCATTATTATTAAAGCTAAAGGCTTGGATCGGCGCAAGAAGATCCTAATGGTCCAAAATAAATCTAATGGCACGTAACATTGAGTAACTCCAATATCTTCAGAAAAGAGCCGCGTCCCTTCATTAAAGCCAGCAGGTGATTGATGGGTCAAGACAATATTGAAACCTTCCGACCGAAGGCGAAGTATCAAAGGGCTGGCAGCGCGAGTTTCTCCAAGCGAAGCTGCAAAAATCCATATTGATTTTTTTGGGCCGACTGGTCCAAAACCCATGCGGTGTAAAAGATTTTGTAGGTGGGCGGGTTCCTTGCGAGAGCGCAATAACAGCAAGACCATAGCTAATGGTATTAAGATATGCGCAATCAATTGTTCGATTACGTAAGTGGCTCTTGTGTCGAAATCTAAATCGTTAAGAGGGTTTTGTTTTGGTTTTATTGTCATAGCGTCTTTATTGTAACTTCAATCAGGCAAACCCACAATCGACCTAACATTAAAAATCTATTTTCTGATCAAGCTGTTTTACAAACTGGGCAGGTCAATAATACCAGCGAGGCCAAACTAATAAATGGCGCTGACGTTTTACTCTTATTGGACCTAGATCCCTTTAATTTAAATTTTTTTATGCATACTTGCTTTTGTTAGCTTATATTGGTGGCTCCTAAGGTATTTTTATTTGAAAATATTGATGGACTAGTGCTATCGCCAGGACTTATGTTACAGAACATAAAGAGTTAGGAGATATTCATAATGCGTATAATATTTTTTGTTATCGCGTTTATTGGTTTTGCCCAAAGCACCCTGGCACAACGTATGACTGATCAACAGATTAAGCAACTGGCTCTTGAGGCGATTTTAGAAAACCCGGAGATCGTTATGCAAGCCGTAGGTATAATTCAGCAGCGTGAAAAAGATCGTGCGGCGTCTAGTGCCAATACGGTGCGGTTGCAGCTTGAGCAAGATCCGAACTCTCCTAACCTTGGCAATCTATCTGGGGACGTCACTGTTGTTGAATTTTTTGATTACAACTGCCCCTACTGTCGTAAGGCGGGAAAAACTATTCAGGCCTTGCTTGCATCGGATGAAAATGTGCGAGTGATTTATCGCGAATGGCCAATTCTGGGTGAGGCCAGTGTTTATGCAGCTCGGGCTGCATTGGCCGCGCGGACGCAAGGGAAGTATGAAGAACTACATTGGGCGCTAATGAATGGAGAAGGCCGAGCAACTGAGGCCAGTATCCTTAAAATAGCGCGAGATTTGGGCGTGGATATTACAAAGCTCAAGTTAGACATGAACAGCCCAGCAGTAGAAGCGCATATTGCACAAAGCAGCGCGTTGGCCCGCAACCTTGGTTTTACAGGCACACCTGCATTTATTGTTGGAGACCGTACTGCACCGGGTATGTTGAGTGTGGGCGAAATTACTGCCATGATCGCAGAAGCTCGAGCCGCAAATTAAGCCCCAGAATCGATTATATTTTTAACAAATTTTGGCAAACGTTTTTAATAAATAAAGTATGAAAGTTTTAAATTGGACCGTGGCGCAAACTGCAGTGTCAGTTTCTTACAGCTACTTGCCAAATTTTTTCTGGGATTTATGCTAGTCATATGTATATCGATGCACTTCAGTATGTCCGTCCAAGTCGGGCGATTTTCCAGCAAATGCGCGCGGGGAATTTGTCTGCAGTTCATATCACCGTTGGGTATCACGAAGATTTTTTAGGTGTGGTAGATAATCTACAGAACTGGAACTGGTGGTTCGACAAATGTGGTGATTTAATTGCAAAGGCCACGAGTTATGTGGAGATTTTAGCGGCAAACGCAGAGGGAAAAACTGCAATCGTGTTTGGCCTGCAAAACCCCTTAGCTATTGGTGCAAATCTCGCGCGCGTTGAGGTCCTCTCGCAGCTTGGTATTCGGTTTTGTCAGATCACATACAACCAGCAATCCCTGCTTGGCGCTGGGTGTTTTGAGGTCCACGATGGTGGGCTCACAGTGTTTGGCCGTGAAGTGGTGGATGAAATGAACCGGGTTGGGATGATCGTTGACCTTTCTCATGCTGGGCATAAGACTGCCATGGATGTGGTGTCTTACTCTAAGCGCCCAACGGCGGTGACCCACGCTAACCCAGATATTTGGCACGCAGCACCACGAAATATTCACCATGACCTTTTGCAAGCTCTGTCAGATACTGGCGGTATGCTTGGGTTTTCACTTTACCCGCATCACCTAAAATCAGGCAGCGAATGTACGTTAATGGAATTTTCACAGATGGTAGCTGAAATGACTGATACTTATGGAGTAAAGATGTTTGGGATTGGCTCGGACCTTTGCCAGGATCAGCCTGATAGCGTAGTCAATTGGATGCGCAATGGCCATTGGCGCAAAACCCCAAGCCCGCCCATTGCTTTCCCTGCCTGCCCAGGTTGGTTCCGCAACAATCTAGACTTCTATGGCCTTGCCAGTGGGCTAAAAGCCGCAGGTCTGCCAGCTGACCATGTGGCTGGAATTCTTGGTAATCACTGGAATGTGTTCTGGCAGAGGGGGTTTGTGCCATCATGAAAGATACTGTGTTACCAGCAGCCAATTTGCGCCAGCCTAACGACGTGATGCGCTTGTCGCGTATGGGAGCTATGTTTCCCTCGCGCCTATCCTTTCTGCGCAGTCTAACCCGTCAATTAATCTCTGATCAAAGTAACGTATCGTGTCATCATTGGGTCATGGACGCTAAAGGGTTTGGCACGGCTGTTTATTCTGTCAACCTTGGTGGCAACACCTACTCATTATTTGCTATCACCCAGCCGCTTGATCCGGACATGCGGACAGATCGGGTGATTGCAAAGGCTTGGGATTCAGCCTTTGTGTTGTATGATGGGGTTCCCAATGCCTTGGAGATAGCTAGATTATCAAAGAATGCACCGCTGCAAGAGGCCGGACAGTTTACGCAAAAAGATTTGTGCCTGTCTCGTGCCAATAAATCTGTGCGTTTGTTTGAACAAATCGTAATATCACTGCGTAATGGAACTGGCCTGCCCATGAAGATGATCCAAGACATTGGTTATTTGATGCGCACTACCGCTGTCTATGGTAATGGTAAGTTTGGAATTGCAGATCGACATGAGATTGAGACACGGCCAGGGCTGCATGGTCCATTTATGGCTGAAATGCTGACAGTTTGGTTAATCCGGACATTCACTCATGACTTGGTTGAACATGTGGGCGGGGGGAAACTGCCTGATCACGTAAAACGTTACCTTGGAGTCGGAAACTCAACAGGGCTTGGTATGGCACCCTTTTTAGTGTCGCATCCGCTCTTGCTGCATTCTTGGATGATTTGCCGTGAAACTGCTTTGTCACGAGTTCGGGTAGCTCAAATAGGTGCCGATACAGCTATACAGTTGATAAAGCTGAGCCGCCGCGCCGCCCAACATTTGTTGGAATGGAACATCCCCGATCCGCTGCATTACGCTCGAATTGTGAATTTACGGCGGGAGTGGGCTAGCTTGACACGTGGCCTAACTGCTGAGATTTTGATGGCTGAGGGGGCGTTGGATCGATTACTTTCGCAAAGCGTGGCTGGTAGCGAAGACCTGCAAGAATTGACCGTAAGTTGGGTAATTGAGCCTTTTAAAGGTTTGGTTGATGGGCTTACTGAATGTATGGCAAACCCCCATGAGCCAACTTTGGATGCGGGGATGAATTGTGACGAGCTCCGCCTAGTTTTAGAGACGCATTGTGGTTATGCTACTGAAATTGATTTTACTGACCCCCTCGCTACAGAGCAATTTTGGTATGTGTCAGAGGCGAAGCTTGAGCCACGTATTGGCAAACGCCATAAGGAGACCGGGGCTGATCGTGAAAGCCCACTAGATATAGCTCGACAGATACACGCTTTGGCCAAAGCCTTACCTGCGCATAAAGGCCCTATATGGCAATTCTTGGCGCACTTTCCACAACACCGCTTGGCGGTACTGCGCGTACAAGCTTTAGCGCATAACCCCTATTCGGAAATTAGGGATAATCTTGTGGACGCAGGTATGGCACCAGTCGATATGCTACGGTGTAAACTGTCGTTCTTTGGTGCTAGCAAATTTGATCCAAAATCACAGCTCTGGACCCGAATTACATTAGCGCAAGGCGCGCCATTAGTATCTGATATAGCTGCAGGCAGAGCGCAGGACGATTGGTGGCTTCCTGTGCTTGCACCATGAATGTTTCATCTAATCAGTTAAGAATGGCTGTTTTGAAAGCTTGTCGAGGTATTGGTTTGCCCGTGGGGCAAGGACAAGAGGTGGCCGCTGCTATTACGGCCAGTCCAGTTGCCTTGGATAAGCTTTTGGCCCATTTTTCTCAACCGATTTCATGTGCAACCTTTGATTTTTCATTGGGTGTCGATATTCAAAATGCCTATCTATTGAGGGATTTCTCGGTTTGTGCGGACGCGGTCAGCCAAGGCGTATCACCTGTTATCCTTAGAGGCATAGCTCTGTGTGAAGTTACGCAAGCACTGGCAAAATATCATGGTGTTTCAGTTACAATACATAATGGAGATTTGTTTGTAGCCCCAGATCAGTATGCGAGCCTTAAGCTTGAAAGATGCCTAGTTGACCCTGTTGATTGGCAGAGTTTGAATACATATGCTGCATTAACT
>JAVLEV010000132.1:0-5757 GCA_031920365.1 Planktomarina sp.
TCCATTTGATCTTTAAAGTTATGTTTGACGTCGAGAGCAAACACTGGAGAGGCATAGAGATTGTCAACGGGAATATCGAAGAAACCTTGAATTTGAGTCGCGTGAAGGTCAAGAGTTAGCACCCGTTCAATACCAGCTTTTTCAAGCATGTTGGCCACTAGCTTAGCGGTAATTGGTGTCCGGGCCTTGCTGCGGCGGTCTTGGCGAGCATAGCCAAAATAGGGGATTACAGCCGTAATGCGGCTGGCTGATGAACGTTTGAGCGCATCAGCTATAATCAGAAGCTCCATTAGTGCGTCATTTGCAGGGCGCGAGGTGGGCTGGATAATAAACATGTCTTCATCTCGAACGTTTTCGTAGACTTCAACAAAAATTTCACCATCATTGAAACGTTCAACGCGGGCATCCACCAAACCAACACTCATGCCCCGATGTAATGACATGCGCCGTGCCACGGATTTTGCCAATTTAAGATTGGAATTCCCTGAAATTATCTTTGGTCCATCTATAGAAGCCATGTCGCTTATCCTCAGCGTAAATGGCGACCTCGAGTCGCCTTATATTGACACCACCTAACATGCGGTTAGGACACGTCACAGGTTATATCAACGCAAAGGCAATATTAATGGCCCATATTACTTATTTTTTCGCAACAATTTCTCCATTTACCTATCTTGCTGGAACCCGCATGGAAGTTGTGGCTCAAAAACATGGAGCTACTGTGGAATATCGCCCTATGGATTTAATGGCTGTTTTTGGCCGTACGGGTGGTATGCCGCCGAAAGACCGCCATATAAGCCGTATCGAAATGCGCGCGCAGGAGCTTCAGCGAGAGGCAAAAAAGCTACAAATGGCAATGAATTTCAAGCCAGCTTTTTTTCCGGTTAATATGGCGCCGTCTTCGTACGCGTTTATATCGGCTGTGCGTTATGGTGATGGTGATTTAGGTGCTTTGGCGCATGGGTTTACTCGAGCTGTTTGGAACGAGGAAAAAGATATTTCGCAGCCAGACGTGATTTCAGATTGCTTGAAAGCTGCGGGATTTGATTCGAATTTGGCCGATAAAGATATGATTGGTTCGGCAGAACAATACGCAAAAAATACCGAAGATGCGATTATTTCAGGAGTTTTTGGGTCGCCATTTTATATCACAGACACTGATCAACGCCTTTGGGGACAAGACCGGATTAAGGACCTTGATCTAATACTTTCAGGCATTCTTTAATGCCGAAAGACTCACGGGCTGGAGTTGAGATAAACTGGTCTCAACGTGGCCAAGGTGAACCTGCACTATTAGTGCATTGCTCACTTGGTCATAGCATGGCTTGGGTTGGTGTCATGGCGGAGTTGGAACAGACCCTAGACATAATCAGTTTCGATTTGCCTGATCACGGTTGCAGTGGTGCTACCCCTGACGGCGCGGAGATGCAAAGCACCTTGGCAGATGTTATAGTAACCTTCTTAGATGAACCTCGCCACATTATAGGCCATTCGTTTGGTGCTACGGCAGCTATTCTTGCTAGCATAAGGTTTCCTAATAAAGTACTTAGCCTGACTGTAATTGAACCGGTATTGTTCGCATTGGTCAAAGAAACTGAGGCTTTAAAGCAATATGATTATGTTATGCGGCCTTTTTACAGTGCGTTGGCTAAACAAGATTTTATTGGTGCTACTGATGCGTTCATTGAACTCTGGGGTGATGGCCGTAAATTAGAGGATTTACCGCCCAATAACGCTGATTATATCATTGATCATATTCATGTTTTGCCTTTACAAAGCTCTAGTGTTTATAATGATATTAACAATCTTTTAGGTCCTGGTCAGTTAGAACGTCTAGCAATGCCAGTATCATTAATCGCTGGCGACCGATCACCTAAAGTGGCTATAGCAATAATAGAAGCGCTTCACACCCGCCTGCCAGATGCGCTAAAGTTCGTGATTACAGGTGCAGGGCATATGGCTCCGACAACGCATCCGCGACAGGTGGCAGAGATAGTTAAAACTGTTCTATTCAAGTAAAATAGCTAAGAATTCATCTATGCTTTCGGGTGTTGCTGACCAATCTGTTACCAAACGTGCAGGCAGCATTTCATCTGCTGGGCCGGTCGTGTAATCACCTGCCATTACATAATACTTCGCACCTGCCGCATGCAAACGTTGGTGCGAAGCGCGAGTCCAATGTGCAAAAATGATATTTGCTGCCGGTTCAAAATCTAGTTGCACCTCTTGAATTTTTTTGAGGCCTTGTGCCAATCTTTTGCAGGAATCATTAGACTTTTTTGCCATATCCAACCAAAGGCCACCCTCCAAATAAGATTTCATCTGCGCGGCTAGGAAGCGATGCTTTGAAAACAGATGTGCGCCACGTTTGCGTCGTAATTCAAATTCCCATGCGTTTTTGGGATCAAAAAAGATGACAGCTTCTACGGCCATTAGCCCATTTTTGGTGCCGCCAAAGGTGACTGCATCTACACCAGATTTCCAGGTCATTTCCGCAGCTGTGCAGCCTAAGGCTTGAAGCGCGTTGGTAAACCGTGCTCCATCCATATGTAAAGTGAGACCAAATTCCTTTGCTATGGTGGAGATGTCTTGTATTTCCTTAATGCTATAAATTGTACCGCGCTCTGTCGCCTGGGTAAGCGAGATTGGACCGCGCTGTGGGCCATGCACGCCGCGGCCTTCTTCTCCTAAGATTGATTGCCGCAAATTATAGGCAGTCATCTTAGCGTCTAGTCCGGGAACCAAAGTTAGTTTGGTCCCACCAGTATAAAACTCAGGCGCGTTGCATTCGTCTTCATGTATATGGGCCACAGTGTGACAAAAGACTGTCTCCCAAGGTTGTGATAGTGTCGCAAGGATCAAAGAATTAGCGGCGGTCCCAGTTGACACAAAGAATACGGCTGCATCCGGCGCTTCAAATACATCGCGAATTTGTTGCACAGCTTGTGCCGTGAACTCATCGCCACCATAGGGCAAGGCATAACTTGCATTAGCTGTAGCCAAGGCAGCCATCACAGTTGGATGAACAGGTCCAGTGTTGTCAGACGCAAAATTCATCTTTTAATCCTCAATTATATGATCCTCCCATTCCTCTTCGGGCACTTCAAATTCAGGTATGGTCCAACCTTGTACAGAGGCTCCCGCGTCATGCACTGATTGTGTTGTGCCTGTCAGTAAAGGGTGCCACTCTGGCAACTGGTTGCCCTCATATAGCAGTTTATACGCACACGTTTTTGGTAGCCAGTAGGCGTGTTGTTCAATTGTATCAGGTGTCATGCGAATGCATTCGGGCACAAATTCTTGGCGAATAACATATTGGGAACATTGACAGGTCTCATTATCTAGCAAGCGGCACGCAACTCGCGTGAGGGCCACGTGCCCGCTATCTGGGTCCTCCAATTTGTTCAGGCAACATCGGCCACAACCGTCGCAAAGCGCTTCCCACTCAGCATCAGTCATCTTAGCCAATGCTAACTTTTCCCAGAATTTTGGCCTTAGGCCTTTGTTGGGAATCTGGTCACTCATAAGCTTTCCAGTATGCTGCGCGCTCTAGTGCAATCAGCAGTCATTTGGGTGATTAGAGACCCAATACTATCAAATTTTTCTTCCTCACGAAGGTAGTCTACGAGACCAATTGATACTGTTTCGCCATAAAGGTCACCATTGAAGTCGAATATAAAGGTTTCACAATTTGGGCGGTTCTCACCGAACATCGGCCGCACACCAATTGAGGTGGCACCATGATAGGTGCCTGCGTTGGGGCCAGTCAGCACATCCGCTAATACCGCATAAACTCCAAAAGCTGGAGGCTGCAACCCGTCTATTGAGATATTAGCTGTCGGATAGCCGAGCTCGCGTCCGCGCTTCTCTCCGTGCTCTACGAGGCCTTCTAGGCGATGCCAGTGCCCCAACATCGCCGCAGCCTCTCGTGGTTTTGCGGCGGCCAGTGCATTGCGGATGTTTGTAGAGCTAATAACTTGTGTATTATGATTTTTTAGATCTGCAATAGTGACATCAAAGCCAAGAGTGTTTGCATGATCACATAGCGTTGTAGCATTGCCCTCACGGCCCTTGCCAAAGCAAAAACCAGCACCTACCACCACATGCGATAATCCAAAGGCTTCGCTTAAGATCTTTTGGGAAAACTCCCAATCAGTTAAATTACAAAGCGCTTGGTCAAATGGCAGTTCAAGCAATAGATCGACGCCAAGCTTTTCTAATCGATGCGCTCGTGCCTCAGCACTTAACAACCTGAAGGGTGACTGGCCATGGTCGAATTTCGCTGCAAAAAAGCTGCGGGGGTGTGGCTCAAAGGTTAAAACACCCAAAAGTGAGTTTGACTTCATCGCTTGCGTACGTGCGACGTCAATCACGGCCTGATGGCCTAAGTGCACACCATCAAAATTACCAATAGCAACGGAAGCGCCGCGTGCTCTGTTAGGAATGTCAATGTTTTGAAAATGCCTCATGAAAATCCCCTACCGTGCAGGATTAGCTAGGGCAAGTATTGCGGGGTAAAAGTTATTACTTTTATGGTGATGCTTAGTCAAATTTGCGGCTAGGTGCTAAGACAGTTGCTTCACCGGCAAGAACCTTTTTGCCATCTACCAAGCAACATGTGTCTAATTTCACCCTTCGCCGCTCCAGATCAATTTCCACAGCTTCAACTTTTGTTGTTACCTGATCGCCGGGGCGAACTGGCCAGAGAAATTTTAGGGTTTGGCCAAGATATACCGTACCATGGCCCGGTAGCTGCTCGCCAATCACCGCTGATATTAAGCCTGCAGTCAGCATACCATGGGCGATTCGGCCCCTAAAAACTGTATCATTTGCGTAGCTATCATCAAGATGTACTGGATTGTGATCTGTGGAGACTTCGGCGAACATCTCTATGTCGCGGTCTGTAACAACCTTGCACAAATAGCGTACCATACCAATTTTGATGTCTTCGATATAAATTGTTCCACGGTGCATATTGTCAAGCATTTTACGCCTCAAAATAGCAACAGGATATTTCCCGCACTAAGGGGTGAATTTTATTACTTTTTAAAACTAGAAATCAAGAGATTTTTAGCGTAATTTACCGATCGAATAGGTCGGGTCCATCATTTTTTTGGCTAAATAAGCTTCCAGAGCTTGGGGCTCTGGTTGGTTCACCGTTTTAGTCTCGCGCGCGGCTAAGCCTCCAGTAATAAAAAGCGAATCAAGTTCTTCGCCTAATGCGCCATCAATATCGGTTAGAACTCCATCGCCAACACATAGTATTCGGCGGTCGGGAATACTTTTACCCAAGGCACTTAAACGGCGGCGAGCTAAGTCATAGATCGGAGGATGTGGTTTACCAAAATATAGGCTTTCGCCGCCAATTTCAGTAAATAGTTTTGCTAAAGCGCCGGCACACCATTCCCGCGCGTCTCCACGATCAACCACGATATCAGGGTTAGCGCAGAGCAGCTTTAAACCCTTAGCTTTTGCTATCAAAAGCTGTGGTCGCATGTCTTCTAAATCTGCCAACGGATCAAATGGGCCGCAACAAACGATCCCTTCGGCCTCTTCTAGCGTAACCTGCGCGATCGTTTTTGAGTCCTCAACTAATTCCAATGGGCTGAAAAAGTCTTGGTCATGGGGCTGTCCGATAAAGTATATATTTTGGCCAACGGCCCCGCGAAACATCGCCGCGCGGGCGCTGTCTCCTGAGGTTGCAATACCGTCGTAGGCACTGTCAGGGACGCCAATCCGCTGCAATTGTTCACGAAC
>JAVLEV010000133.1:0-5625 GCA_031920365.1 Planktomarina sp.
GAAAACGTTTAAACGCGAAAACCCAAGGGCAAGCCCTGTAACCACTAGGGGATTGGCCGATGGCCCCAAACAATCGTATTGTGGCCGTGCTGGGCCCCACGAATACTGGTAAAACCCATTATGCAATTGAGCGCATGCTCGCCCATCGCTCAGGTGTAATTGGCCTACCACTGCGCCTGTTGGCGCGAGAGGTTTATGATAAAATTGTGGGGCTTCGGGGTCCGTCTGTTGTTGCTTTGGTGACTGGGGAAGAGCGAATTGTGCCTGAGAGGGCCAAATACTGGGTCTGCACAGTTGAGTCTATGCCAGATGGTATGGGCTGTGACTTTCTGGCAGTTGATGAGATCCAACTTTGTGCGGACCCAGAACGTGGGCATGTGTTCACCGATAGGCTTTTGCGAGCCCGTGGATTACATGAGACGTTGTTTTTAGGTGCAGAGACAATGCGCAAAGCTATTGCTGCTTTGGTGCCAACGGCTGATTTTATGTACAGGGATCGTTTTTCGGAACTTAGCTACAGTGGACAAAAGAAAATTAGCCGCATGCCCGCACGCTCAGCAATTGTTTCCTTCAGTGTAGACAATGTATACGCTATTGCTGAGCTCTTAAGACGTCAAAAGGGTGGTGCGGCGGTTGTGATGGGGGCTTTGAGTCCAAGGACCCGTAACGCTCAGGTGGAAATGTATCAAAACGGTGAGGTTGATTATTTGGTCGCCACAGACGCAATCGGCATGGGCTTGAACTTAGATGTGAATCATGTGGCATTTTCGGCTACCAGTAAATTTGATGGAAACCGTATGCGGCCTTTGATGCCTAATGAATTGGCACAAATTGCGGGACGTGCTGGGCGGCATATGAACGATGGTACCTTTGGAGTGACTGGAGAAGCCAGTCCATTATATGATGAGGTTGTCGAAGCTATTACTGAGAACCGTTTCCAACCATTGTCAAAGCTCTATTGGCGTAACTCAAGACTTCAGTTTGGTACTACAAAGGCCCTCGTTGCGTCGCTAGAAATTCATACAGATAACGATTGGCTGACGCGTGTGCGCGAGAGTGACGATTTGGCTGCTCTTAAAACATTAACTGAGGATGGAGAAGTGCAGGCGCGCGCTAGTGATGGCGCCTCTGTTAACTTGCTTTGGGATGTATGCCGCATTCCAGATTTTCGTGGGATTTCTGGTCGAGAGCACGCTGATCTTCTGGGTGTTATTTACAACTATCTGCATGAAAAAGGACAGGTTCCGCAAGATTGGCTCGCGCTACAAATAAAACGTATTGATAATACTCAAGGTGATATAGATGCGTTATCGAAAAGATTAGCCTATATACGAACTTGGACTTATGTTGCCCAGCGTAAAGACTGGGTTGTTGATCATAAGCATTGGCGCGACGAAACACGCGCTGTAGAAGACCGACTGTCAGATGCACTCCATGTCGCGCTGACCCAAAGATTTGTAGATCGGCGCACATCTATATTGATGCGGAGATTGAAGCAGAAGGAGAGCCTTGTGGCTGATGTGAATAAAGATGGTGAAGTTACTGTTGAAGAGCAGTTTGTGGGCCGGCTTGAGGGCTTTCGATTTCAGCAAGATTCGAGCGCCTCTCCGGATGAGGCTAAAATTCTACGCAGTGCAAGCTTACAGGCTTTAGCGCCTGAGTTTCACCTGCGTGCTGATCGCATGTATAATGCGCCGGATACCGAGATTGATTTCACGGAGCAGGGTGGCTTGATGTGGGGCACCTCTGCTGTAGGTAAATTGATTCCTGGCCCCGATGCACTTAAACCGCACGTGCAAGCCTTCGTAGATGAGGAAGCAGGGCCCGAGGTAGCCGAAAAAGTTACCCGTCGTTTACAGCATTTCATTGACCGTAAGGTTGCAACTCTGTTTGAGCCTTTGCTGAACATGGAACGTGACGAGACCCTAACTGGTATGGCGCGTGGCTTTGCCTTTCAAATAATTGAAGGCCTTGGGCTGCTTGATCGAGCGGATGTGGGCGATGATGTCAAAACGCTGGACCAAGACGCTCGGGGCGCCTTGCGTAAGCATGGTATTCGGTTTGGCCAGTTTACTGTATTTATACCTTTATTGCTGAAACCTGCACCAACGCGCCTGCGGTTGCTACTTTGGTCCTTAGCCTCTGGCTTGCAAGAATTTCCAGAGGCTCCGCCTCCTGGACTGGTCACTGTCCCAACTGATAAAAACGCTCCAGTTGGGTACCATTTGAAATCTGGTTATCGTGCTGCTGGTGAGCGTGCTTTACGTGTCGATATGGCTGAGCGCTTGGCCGATATGTTGCGCACGCAAAATACCAGAGGCGGATTTGAAGCAACGGCTGATATGTTGTCAATCACGGGCATGACCCTGGAGCAATTTGCTAATTTGATGCAGGGCCTCGGATATCGGGCTGAAAAAGCAGAACGTGAGAAGGTAAAAGTAATTCCTGTGATAGAAACGTCTGCGCAAGGCGGCCCTGTTACGCCAGCTGATGACGGTAAAGCAGAGATAACTGCTAGCACAGGGGAGGCAGAGCCATCCCCTGCAGCCCCATCTTATGAAATACCCTCTGCGAGTGCTGAGACCGAACCGCCTATTGAATTGGAAGTGTTCTACACGTTTGCTTGGGGCGTGCATCGTCCTGATCGTAGCGTGGATGTTCCGCGTAAAAGCACGAAACCTCGCGGCAAGCCTCAGCATGACAAGAGCGTAAAAACTCAAGGCGGCAAAGGTCTGCGCCGTGATACAAAAGCCGGAGCATTCCAAGCTCGCCCTCCAAAAAAAGAAAAACCAATTGATCCTGACAACCCTTTTGCTGCAGCTTTGATGGGGTTTAATAAAAAGTGAGTGAAGTAAAGCTAGGCTTGCGGGTTGATAAATGGCTATGGCAGGCTCGTTTTTTTAAAACGCGGAGCCTGGCAGCCAAGCTTGTGCAATCGGGTAAGCTTCGACTGAATAGAGATCTGATATCTAAGCCATCGCGAAATGTAATAATTGGCGATGTTTTGACATTTCCCAAAGCGCGCGAAACACGCGTTATTCAAGTTTGTGAGCTTGGCACACGGCGCGGTCCGGCGCTAGAAGCTCAAACGCTTTTCACAGATCTTGCACCACCGAAGTCAAAACCCGCCTTTACGACAAGTCTAAAACCTGACCAGAAGCCAACTGCCCATGAACGTAGGGCTTTACAAAAATTTAAACAAGATCTTGAAAAAAACAACTACTAGCCAAACTTGTCAAATATGTCTGTGCCGTTTATGCGAACGTAAAAGAGTAAGGAACGCAAAATAATGACATACGTGGTCACAGACAATTGCATTGCATGTAAATTTACTGATTGCGTTGAAGTGTGCCCCGTAGATTGTTTTTATGAAGGCGAGAATATGTTAGTTATAAATCCGGATGAATGTATCGATTGTGGCGTTTGCGAACCGGAATGCCCTGCGGATGCAATTAGCCCAGACACTGAACCTGATATGGAGAAATGGGTTGATTTTAACCGCAAGTACTCAGAGGCTTGGCCTGTTATCATTACCAAGAAAGATCAGCTGCCAGAGGCCGAGAAATGGGATGGTGAAGCAGATAAGTTAGAGAAATTATTTTCAGAAGCCGCGGGCACGGGTGGTTAAATTCAGCTTCTTTATTCTCCTCTAATTATCTGCTACGAAACACCTTAACTAAAAAGGCTGTAGTCCACACACAGCGCCTAGATCATCCACTGAAACCTTAACTTAAGGCTGGCTCCTAAGAGCAGGTGGTTGTTTTCTTCGGCGCGAAAGGAAGAACATGAGTAAAAAGAAACTTGATTTCCGAATTGACCAATTTGTTGTCTATCCGGCACATGGTGTTGGAAAAGTGGTTGGCGTTGATGAACAAGAGGTTGCGGGCATCACACTGGAACTTTTCGTAGTTGCTTTTGAAAAAGACAAGATGACGCTGCGCGTTCCAACTCATAAAGCTATAGAGGTAGGTATGCGGCCGTTGGCTACGCCTGATGTAGTTGCTCATGCGATGGCTACGCTTCGAGGAAAAGCTAAGGTCAAAAGGGCTATGTGGTCGCGTCGGGCACAGGAATACGAACAGAAAATTAACTCTGGTGACCTGATTGCTATCGCCGAAGTAGTGCGTGATCTGCACAGGACTGACGACCAACGTGAGCAAAGTTATTCTGAGCGTCAGCTTTATGAAGCTGCATTGGAAAGATTGACCCGTGAGATAGCCGTGGTGAATGGTGCGGAAGAAATCACTGCAGGTCAAGAAATCACTGACGTGCTGATGGCGCGCATTGTACCTGTAATTTCATAGTGTCATCTATGAAATGATATTTCTGGACCTTATAGTTCTGTAGTTATTTTATGCTAGGGCAATCACAAATATTAGGGAGCAGACTTCTGCTAGCTGCTGTATTGCTCCTAATATGTCACCAGTCTGACCGCCTATTTTATGTTTCGCTATTTTACCAACAGCTAATGCCGCGATTACACTACCAAAAATTGCTGGCCACGCACCACTTAGCAAGGCGACACAAGTACCAACAATAAGTGCCAATATTGCTGTCGCTACACTGGGGCGTCCAACCTGTGCCGAAAGTCCAGATGTTTTGGCATTTTTAAGCCACGTCATCACAGGTACCATAACTGCGCGCGACATTGCCATTACGCCAAGAACTGGCCAAATGTTTTTGGTGATTATGTGCCCATAGAGAGTGGCTTGAAGACCCACCAAACAGACCACTCCAATCACGCCATAGACGCCAATGTGGCTATCGTTCATTATGTCCAACCTCTGGGCTTGATTCCATCCACCCCAAAGCCCGTCCAAACTGTCAGCCAGACCGTCATAATGTATCGCACCTGTAACATAAGCCGTAGTAGCTACGATAATAAATCCAATGGCTAGATCAGGCAGATGCAGCATCATACTAAGAGATGCCACTAAAATTGTGATTGCGCCAACAAGAACTCCAGCCACAGCATAGGCCCAGCATTGATTAGCTCCGCGCGTCTCTGCCCAGTTCGCATCAATCCGTACTGGTAGGCGGCTCAAAAGCCCAATTGATGCTAAAATGTCTGCCCATTGAGGTCGCCAAGTGTCGCTGTCAGACATTAAAAAGGGCCTTTCGTCACATTGGCTTATTTAGTCCTTGGATAAACAAGGGTTCAATATCAATCAACGGATTTATACAACTATGGACATTTTTTCTTCGTTAACCGAATTTCGGGGTTTTATAGCAGATTTACCGAGGGCTAATTCTTTTGCTAAGGCCGAGGCGGAAAATCGCAATGCAAAGCTGACCAAACCCCAAGGTGCTCTGGGTGATTTGGAAAACTTAGCGATTTGGTATGCAAGCTGGGTTGGTGATGGGCGTCCCAGCCTTGTGGCGCCTCAGGTTATTATCTTTGCTGGTAATCATGGTGTTGCGGCAGCTGGTGTTTCTGCTTTTCCATCTGAAGTCACCCAGCAGATGGTTTATAATTTCCAAGCAGGTGGGGCTGCTATTAACCAGATTTGCAACGTGTTTGGTGCGAAAATAGAAGTTGTTTCTTTAGATTTGGAGCGGCCTACGCAGGATTTCACTCAGGGTCCAGCTATGAGTGAGAATGACCTACTAGTAGCCCTTCAAGCT
>JAVLEV010000134.1:0-5568 GCA_031920365.1 Planktomarina sp.
TTACAAGAGTTTCACCAACAATATGGCCACCGTCGTTGACTTGACTGAATACGCCAGGATGCACGCCCGTTGCTTTTATAGCCGCATTAAAGGCTTGTGCGATTAAATCAGCGATACCAGGATGTGCTGGGTGCGCTTTTACAACAACAGGACAGCCTGCCGCGAGGGCCGCTGCAGTGTCACCACCAGCCGACGAAAAAGCCAGTGGGAAATTTGATGCTCCAAATATCGCAATAGGACCGATTGGACGCTGTATTAGGTGCAAATCTGGACGCGGAATCGGGGCACGCTCGGGCAGCGCTTTATCATTGAGGTAATCTAGATGTTTTCCGGTCTTAATGTGTTGAGCAAACATCCTCAGCTGCGCAATGGTGCGGCCACGCTCGCCCTCAAGACGTGCTTGTGGCAAGCCAGTTTCTTTCATGCCAGTTTTAGTGATCTCAGTGCCACGTGCGTCGATCTGGTTGGCTACCTCTTCCAGGAAACTAGCGCGTTCATCTGCAGTGCTGTACCCATAAGACCAGAAGGCTTCTTCTGCAGCTTCACAAGCTAGATTTACCATTTCGACAGTTCCTATTGCAAAGCTGTCTGCTAGACCACTCACGGGTTCGTTTTGATATTTTTGATCTGAGCCAAGCCATTTGCCAGCAATTAGAGAGACATTTTTGAACATGTTAACTTCCTTTTGGATATTCTGTGAAAATGAGGCCAGCCTCAAGCAGCATGCGATGAGACACTTGGAAACTATAATCCAACGCACCGTCAGATTCTGGTATTGGGGGGGCAACAACATGGCTGATGCCTGACTGGATTAATGCACGTCCGCAATCGGCACAGGGAAAGCGATTTACGTAAGCTGTGCAATCCTGGAGAGACACGCCCATACGGGCTGCATTATAAATGGCATTGCGTTCGGCATGTTCAAACCAGAAGAATTTCTCACCACTGGCACGATCAAAACGAGATTGGTCGTCGGTTGCAACTCCGCGTGGCAAGCCATTGTATCCTGTGGTGCGAATCTCTTGGCCGTTAGGGCCCACGATGACGCAGCCTACATGAAAATTGCGATCTTCTGACCAGCTTGCGATGTGATCGCACAGGGACATGAACCGAGTAACCCAGATATCGGAGTTTGCCATTGCGTTACCCCTCAATTGCTATTTTTAGGGCCTGTGCGTCCACATCAGGTAGCGCCAGAAAGGGCGGTAGAATTGTACGCCAACGTGCATCTTGAGTGCGCTCAGCAATCAAGGACTTCACGTTTGCAATTAGGGCTGGTCCTGCAATGACTTCACGTTGGCGGGCAATTTCAATACAGGTATCAGTGGGCGGCGCCTTGCGCTGCGCCCAGACTTGTTCACACAAGGGGGCTGTCACATTGACCGTCGCAGATATACAACCGGCAAATCTGTCAGTATACGCATTTTTGAGTGCAGTTTCAGAACTTGGGAAAACGCGAAGCGCTGAATTAGCTATTACAATACTCCGGCAAAAATCTAGATCGCCCGATGAATCTTTGATGCCTGTGAACCGTAAAGGTGCTTGGTTTGCCAGGTTTTCAATCACTTTGACGGGGATACCAATCCCCGTCATTTGTGGGAAGTTGTAGAAATATATTTCAATTTTGCGCTCACCCAAAGCCTCGTGCAGCGCCATATACCAGCGGGTCAATCCTGCATCGGAGACGGGTGTATAATAATAAGGCGGCAGGATTAGTGCGACGCCATAGCCCAGATTATCCGCATGTTTGGTAAGTGCAATTGTGTCGTTCAATGAGGGTGTACCTGTGCCAACCATCAGCTGGATGGTTGGGCAAGCTGCAGCCGCCCAATCCATCATCATACGCCGTGCAGCAATATCAAGCGAATTTGCCTCACCGGTAGAGCCAAGAATATTGAGCCCGTCGCACCCGTTCGCAAGCGCCCACTGGCAGTGCTTGAGAAACAAATCTTTGATTGGCTCACCCGCCTCGTTTATCGGGGTCGGAACCGCTGCTATAACACCTCGCATTAGATCACCTCGTTTTTTTGTTGGTAAAGCTCAGTAATTTGCGGTGGATCAATGACAGGGGCATTGCCCTTTTTCCACCCACCTGGTTCAATCAAACTGCCGTCTGTTGAGCGAAACGCTGCATCATTTAGCAAGATAAATGGCACTTCCTCGTCTTCCACCTCATCTGCATAGCGGATGGCATCGACAGGACAGATACTTTCGCACATTCCGCATTCTATGCATTCTGTCGGATGGATGTAATACATCCGCTCACCTTCATAGATGCAATCAACAGGGCATGACGTGGTGCAAATACCATCCTTTATGTCGATACAAGCACTTGTGATGACCAACGTCATATCTCAGTTTCCAGTCCAGATTGGGATACGCTTTTCAAGAAAAGCCGTCACGCCTTCATTAGCGTCCTCAGAGTTTAGAGCAGCAATAAGTTCAGGCGTTTCACGGGTGAATGCTTCATGCACTGTCATTTCTGGCGTTTCGCGCGCTAGTGTTTTGATTGCGCGAACTGACAGTGGCGCAGAAGCTAGAATGTCTGCAACCCACTCGTCCACTTCAGTATCTAGATCAGCCATTGGAACTACTGCATTGAGCAAACCGTAACGTGCCATTTCATGTGCAAAAACCTTACGGCCCGTCATCATCATACCCACAGCAATGTTACGCGGGATCAGTCGTTGCAACATCACCATGCCACCATCAAGTGGAACACGACCTACCTTAGCTTCGGGTAATGCGAAACGCGCCGTGTCTGCTGCGATGACGATGTCGCAACCCATTACCATTTCCAGGCCACCACCAAGCGCTAAGCCATTCACACGTGCAATAACAGGGGTTTTCAACGTACGTCGTAGGGCAATCCCTGAAAAGTCACCGCTAATGTGTTTCCAATAGTCTACACCACTTTTGCCAGTGTTATCTTTCAAATCGGCCCCGGCACAAAATGCTTTTTCGCCTGTGCCAGTCAATACGACGCAGCGAATATCTGTGTTTGCCTCGACCTCGTCCCAGATTTTGGCCAGTTGGCGGGCCGTTGCCATATCAATGGCGTTCATCCGTTCTGGCCGGTCAATTGTAACACGTGCTACGTGGCCTTGGATGTCAAAGATGATGCTCATTCAGCGGCCTCATTGCTCAGCCATATGGCCAATTCCTGCAATACTTCGGTAGTGTGTTCGCCTAGCTTTGGGGGCAAATGGCGTATTTTCATTGGAGCCTTGCTAAGATGAACAGGTGATCCAATTACGGTAATATCACCTAGCAAGGGGTGTTTGATTGGGCATAGCATACCATTAATTTCGGTTTGTGGATCATCAAGCGCTTCACCAAGAGATCTGACAGGCGCACAGAGTAAGTCTTGCGCCTCAAGCCGGTCCAGCCAATACGTCGAAATATTGGTTACAATTTTGTCTTGGAACGTCTTTTGCAACAGTGGTTTGTTCGCCCGCTGTATATCCAAAGTAGGATAATCTAGTGACATATCAGGAAGTTTTAGCGCGGTGCAAATATCTTGCAATGGGTTGGCTTTGAAAGCGCCTACCATCACAATTGCACCGTCTGCTGTGTCGAATACACCGGTCAGAGGCATTGCGGCCCAGTTCAGCACTTCACGGTGTTTGGACCATTGTGCAGCCTCCTGCATTTGTATTGCGATCATACTGTCATAAAGTGATACGCCAACCTTTTGCCCGGAGCCTGTTTTTGCCCGCATCAAAAGAGCGGCCAGAATGCCCTGCACTAGATGCATTCCGGCGGAATAATCACACAGTGTTGTGGGGTAAATAGACTTAGGAATTGACGGATCTTGCGTTTTTTCCATGACACCAGACATTGCTTGCGCCAGCACATCTTGTCCACCTTTGAGTGCATAGGGGCCAACAGGGCCATAACCCGTCCCTGAAGCGCATATAATGCGTGGATTTATCGAACTAAGCGCTTCATAATCAAAGCCCAAACGTTCCATCACACCTGCACGGAAATTATCAACGACAACATCTGCAGTACGTACTAGATCTAAGACCTGTTGACGCCCTTCATCGGACTTGGTGTTAATCTCAACGGATCGCTTGTTGCGGTTAAGGGATGCAAAGACAGCATTGTTCATAGCTACTTCGTCACTTTCTCCAAAAAAATTTCGGCTGAGATCGCCTGTGTTTGGGCGTTCAATTTTAATTACATCAGCACCGAAATCGCCCAACATCTGGGTTGCACAGGGGCCAAGCATAACTTGGGTAAAATCGATCACCCTAATACCATCAAGGGGTAAGATATTTTGTGACATTTTTAGTCCTTCCTATTCTGCAGCAACGGTGTCTTGGATTAGCGCATTAGCCGAAGGTACATCACCAGGGTCTGCACCCTGGGCACGCATCTGTTTTTGGATAGCTTTATAGTCGACATCCCGAAGGGCAAGATCGCCGTTCAATGCCAATGCCACTGCTATTCCAGCTGCCTCACCCTGTGCCTGACAGGGTGGGATTTCGCGGCTCATTTTCTGAGCGTCGCTTTCCACGGAATAGTGACGTCCAGCAACAATTAGATTATCTATGTCTTTGGGTAAAAGGGCACGGTAAGGTGTGTAATAATCGCGGCCACGACATACGGTATCGTCAAAATAGCGGCGTGATTTTACGTCATTTTTAGTGACCACATATTCGCCCTGAAGCATCCGCGTTTGGCGCACGCCCATCTGCTCTGCTGCTCCTAACATTACGGCGTTTTCAAAGCCAGGGATGTTTTCCTTGGCAAATGACAGCAGGGCCATCATTCGGTCACGGCCTTCACATTCTGCCTTTACCATGTCTTCGACAGACATCCCATCATAGCCCGGCATGTGTGGACAATTACACCACACTACACCTGGCAGTGGCGTTTTTAGCCACCACATGCCCCACGCGCCACCGATCACGCGGCGTGCCTCTCGGTCAAGTTTTTTGTAAAGTTCTGGGTCTGCAAATTCGAATGCGACGGCTTTGTCCGTATCAACATTGGCAATTCGAAACACTGTAGTCACAATGAACTGTCCTGTTGAATAATTAGCACCGGCGGCCACGCCTACATCCAGATCGCCAGTGGCATCAACCACATATTTGGCACGGATGGCTTGGCGGCCGAGTTTAGTTTGTGCAATCACGCCAGTGATTTTACCACCTTCGCGCAGCACATCAGAAAACCAACTGTGCGTGCGCAGATGTACGTTGGATTCACGCACCATATCAAGGCTGACACGCTTCCATGCATCAGGGTCGAATGCTACGGCATGAATAATTGGTTGGGGCATCATTGCTTTGTGAAAATCTATGCAACCCCAGCGAGACCATTTCTGCCACATCTCCCAATTTGTTTGGCAGTCTTCGTTTGGTGGATAAATTGCGCCATCCTGCTTTTCCATACGGTCAATAAATTCGCTAACAACACCAGTTGTAACAACTTCATTTCCTTCGTTCACCATGTCATCCAGCACTAAAACCATGCCTCCTGATGCCATGCCACCCAGGTGATGGTAACGTTCCAGTAGTGTAACTGAGGCCCCGTTGCGCGCTGCCGAAATAGCTGCTG
>JAVLEV010000135.1:0-5554 GCA_031920365.1 Planktomarina sp.
TTTGAAACCTCACGCGACGTGACCCGCTGCTCTGGTCATAACTTTAAGTTGATGTTCCAGATTAAGATTCAGCTCTCGGCACAACAGCTCTTCCAGCCACAGATTTGTGGACATTTGCTGTCGCTTCGCTTCCGCCTCCACCGCGTCCTTCACGGCGGGGTGGGTACGCATGAATAGGACTGCCTTACTGTTGCTCATTATGCCATTCCAATAATGTTACGTCTGGTACTTGACCAACAGCTAGCACGGTGCTATCTGCTTTGAATAGGTGAACAACTAGTGAAAGGAATAGGGAAAATGAAAGCTTACTTAAATGAATTTGCCAGTTTTGATAACGGGCCAGCATTTGACACAATACTTGCAGCTATAAGCTCTTATGGTTTTAAGGACCATTCTTGGCACAATGACGCCATGCCTTGCATTCTATTGGAACACGACCATGGATTCCAACTGGTTATCTGGGTTGATTACAAAGACTTAACTAAGGCTGAGTTCCCAGAACAGCGCTTAGAGGGGAAAATGAAACAATTTATGTTTGGTGAGCGTGATGAAGACGGTGAGTACACTGAGGAATGGCATTACGATGATATAGACGCCTTAATCTCGCATGTTAAGAAAGTGATGGAATCCTAATGCTTATAAATACTAGAGAAGACCATGGCGCGGAACACACCGGCCATTATGCGGCCTACATGCGGGTCTCGACCGACACACAGGACGTGGCCAGCCAAGAGCATGGCATTAAATCTTTCCTCAACGGCGGTGACCACAAGCTGAGATGGTTTAAAGAGGAGGGTATAAGTTCAGGTGCCGATTGGCATCAGCGTGATGAATTACATGCCTGCTTAGACTATTGCCGCAAAACTTCTGCGACCATGGTCATTTATTCTGTCAGCCGTATGTCGCGACGCACTTGGGAGACGTTGAGGTTTCTTGAGCAAGAGGTAAAGACCGGCCAAATTAAACTGGTGGTCGTTGATAATCCCAACTTGGATCATAACACAATCGGGTTGCTCAGTGCCGTGGCTGAGATGGAGCGCACACAAATCAGAGCGCGTACCAAGTTGGCGCTGAAACTCATCAAGTCTGAGATAAGAG
This sequence comes from Planktomarina sp., assembly GCA_031920365.1. Lineage (GTDB taxonomy): Bacteria > Pseudomonadota > Alphaproteobacteria > Rhodobacterales > Rhodobacteraceae > Planktomarina. The sequence goes on from JAVLEV010000135.1 coordinate 1,099, forward strand.
AGAAGGGGAGCTACGTGGCCAAGTCCGGTCGCACCATTACTAAACTGGGAGTGCATGAAAAGCTTGCCGACGCCGGCAAAGCCGGAAACGAGGCCAATCGTGTCGCTAGTGTGGAACGTGCCACAGACATCTTCCCAATCATTGACGGGCTGCGCGGTCGTGGCCTCAGTTACCGCGCCATTGCCGTTCAGCTAGACAAAATGCAAGTGCCGACGCCGCGCCGTCAACAGAACCCCGACCTAGCCAAAAAGACTTCTTGGAGTACCAGCAGCGTTCGCAATTACTACTTAACTGGAAAGCAAAATCTATCATGAAACATAATGTTATTAAACTAGAAGCCTCGGATCTGTGTCTCAGGGTTTTAAGAGAAGCGCAGAAAACCACGGCTTGGTTTGTGAGCCGGCGCGATTGTTCACTGCCTCTCCAAGAAAGTCGCGCCGCTGAATGGCCTAATCCAAAATGTGGACCACCAGTGAGCAGTTTAGGTGGAAGTCAATGAATTTAAATGATATTACCGCCGCCCAGATGCGCGCCAAGTTACACAGAACCTATTGTACTGAACTCATTATTCATGAATTAAATAGCTGGCGAATGAGAATATCCCGTGATGACACGGCCCTGAAGCGCTATGCTAATTCAACGACGAATAGGGCCATGGTTTCACGGCTTTTGTGTATCGCTGCATTTAAAAATGAAAAAGACCCCGCATATTATGGCACAACAAAACAAGAATGTGCCGACAAGCTGAGTATCAGTTTAAACTCAGCCACAAAAATCATAAACCACTTCGTTGAAGAGGGCTGGGCTGTCGCGCACGAATCAAGTTTTCGGCACATACGAGCGTCTGAGGTTACAATGGCCAGCAACGATGATTATGGCCAAATGATTTACAATCTAACCGCAACTGAGTTGGTGTTAGCGCACCAAAAACTGCTCGATTTTGACGAAATCGCGACAACCCACTTGGACTTTACAGATGATTCTAAAAGTGAATAATGGATGTATAGGAGCTGAACAATGAGTACAAGAAACGGTAAGAAGCGGGTCAAGTTAAACCAGACTGTGTATAATATGCGCAGCGGTCAAATGACATTTAAACGCCGCCTCGACATCCCGATGTGGCACATCGATCATCTGAACAAAACGATAGAAGCGTTCGATGAAATAAATGATGAGCTAAAACGTATTCGTAATTCAAACACTCTGAGAGACTCAGACAAAACGATGTATGCTCAACTAAGTTTGACTATGATGAACAAAAGATTTTATCATATGTTGCCAAAAGACCCTCGATCCAGAGGGTCTGAAAACCTAGAGTATGTGTCCGGTTTTGGCCTGGTAGACAAAAGCGGCCACGCAGATTTGCTGGCCCGTGAAGACCTAAATAAAGACGATGTAAAGTATCAATATGATCGTGATTTTAGGGGCTAAATTAAGACCAGACGGTTAGTCTAGTATTTTTGTACTAACGTCTAGTAATCGTATAAATCCACAAAGGAGGGGTTTTCGTGCTACATCAAAAGGTTATAACTAAGCCTGGAATACTAAGAGTGATAATTAGTATTATCTTAGAAACTTCAGACCACTCTGAAATACAGAACAGACAGCACTGTAAAACAGTACAGGCTGTAGAGGCTATACTGTCTGGGCTATCAATACTGCTTTTCATTTTCGCCGTTTACTATCTGATGATCATAGCCTGCGCACTTTCTGATCAATGTTACAGCGATTGGGGGGGCCGCTAGACATGCCCAAACTAACAAAAACAGGCTACGAAATAGGTAGCAGTGAAGCCGGTGCGATTGTTTTGCACAAGACTACGTTCCAAAATCGGATCGAAGTTCTGCGCAAACACAAGCTGGCTCGGGCCGGCGTCGAAGAGCTTGACGAGATACGCAATCAGAACGCTCTGCGCCGTGGCACACATTTAGAAGCCGGCGTCGCATCCTGGGCGCAAGAGCGGCTGGAAGAGATGACCGGCGGCACTGTCTCAATGTTCGAGCCAGACGTAGCCTATCGCAAAGAAGACATGGGCATCGCATCTAGTGTTGATAGAATAATTAGATTGTCTGACGCTCTGCATTTAGAAAAGGCAGACGGCTCTGTGGCCATCCACGAGGGCGAAGGCATCATGGAGGTGAAGACCGACTTCTACCATCACGGCAGACCGAAGCCCGAGTGGGTCATGCAAGTGATGCACCAAATGCTCTGCACGGATCTTCGCTGGGGCATCATTGCCTGTATGGACCAAGGAGGAAAACTCCATTTCTATCCGGTCGAGTTTGATCCGAACATGGCGAACGCAATGATCCTCGCGTTCGCTGAATTTTGGGAATTGGTTAAAAGTGACGGTGAATATCCTCCGATTGCAGAAGACGCAAAGCCTGACTTCATAGATATCAGTGACTTGCTGCCTGAAACTAATTCTGATGTGGCCCAGCTTTGTGGTGATTACCTAAAGGCCAGCGCCGAAGAACGCATGTGGAAGAAGACCAAGCAAGGCATTCGCGACGGAATTGAGCAATGCATGGACGCCTTGGGAGTTGAACATGCGAAGCTGCCTGGCTTTGAAATCACCAGCACAGAGGTCTTTAAAGAAAAGAAAAAGATGTTGCCCACCGGCGAGATGGCACCTTCTAGCAAATTCGCGATAAAGGAAATTAGTTATGAATAGCGTAGTAACCAACCGCAAATCACTTCAGCCGCAGACAATGGACGAAGCAATGCGGTTCGCGGAAGTCATAAGCAAATCAGCCATGGTCCCTAAAGATTTTCAAGGCAAACCAGCCAATACTTTAGTCGCAATCCAATGGGGCATGGAGCTTGGCCTTGCGCCGATGCAAGCCCTGCAAAACATAGCTGTCATCAATGGCAAGCCTTCGGTATACGGCGATGCGCTTTTAGCTATGGTCCGCGCGGACACACGCTGCACTGGTGTAAAGGAATACATCGATGGTGAAGGTGACAAGATGACCGCCGTCTGTATTATTAAGCGCGCGCATGGTGGTGAGGTAGAGGAAATCAAACGAACATTCTCTGTCACTCAAGCGAAGCAAGCGCGGTTGTGGGGCAAGCAAGGCCCGTGGCAGCAATATCCCGAGCGCATGTTGCAGCATAGAGCGCGCGGCAACGCCATACGCGACGGCTTCCCTGACGTCATCAAAGGCATGGTCACTGTTGAGGAGGCACAGGACATGACGCCAGTGAACATCACACCCGCGCAGGCAGCCGTACAGCCACCAAAGCTAGAGGAATTAAGCAAAGCCCCCAGTGCGTTAGAAAGCGTACCTGATGCAGTTGAGGTGGTGCCGACGCAAGTCGAGAATGACCCTGCCTATAATTTCGCGATGGTTGTTCCTGGGAAGGAACCGAGGTTGTTCGAAGCCGCTGAAGAATTTGCGGATGCATACAGCGACCTCTTGCTGAAAGTCAGGCGAGCGGACAAGTTAGCGCCGGCAACCAGACGTACCAAAATGAAAGCGTTGGAGCAACAAAACGAAGAAGTTTTCCACAACTTAGCCACAGAAATAGTGGAAGAGCTAAAGGACAAGCGCCTGCAATATAATAAAGTCTTAAGCCTCGAAGAGAAGGATGCAGCTAATGGATAAGGTCGGCCTCACACCCGTGCAGAATGAGGTGTATAATTTTCTGCGCATGTATCACCGCGAACATGGCGTTTTCCCCACCGTTAAAGAATGTTGCGCCGGCAAGATCGACGGGGAGGCAATCATTAAAAAACGGTCTTCAACCAATGGTATGCACCGCATTCTTAAAGGGCTGGAGGAACGCAAGTGGATCGAGATATTGCCAATGCGGGGACGAGCTATTAGGCTCCTTTAACCCATCAGGCCCCCTCGGCGGGGCTTGACCTGACTAGCCTGGATTGCCTGCGCCGTTGGAGCGCCTGGCGCTCCAGGCTTTCTCATCTTTTCACCGCTGCCTTTGGCCATGCGCGCTCTTTTTTTGCGGATGTTGTGCCACAACCCTTTTCGTTCACTCATCTACCATGTCCAATGCTTTTTCTAGCGTTTCGCTATTGCGACGTGACCATCCATTTCCGTATATTTTATAGTCATCCAGGCTTCTATAGAACGCTTCGCGCCCATCATAATATTTATGCAGAACATCTGTCGCGTCAAAGTCGAAGACCGCTGCGACAGTCTGTGGACCGATAGCCCCATCAGCCTTTGCAGATACTGCGCGTTGAAGTATCTTGGCGGCACGACCTGGGCCGGCATTAACACAAAGATCCGCACAGCTTACGTCCACGCCTGATGGAAGATCGTCCCCTCGTATAGCATCCCAATAGTTCTTTTTGTAGAGCGGCTTCACATCATCAACTGTCAGCTTTCGCATCACATCTTTTGGTGCCGGCTGGCCGGTATACTTAGCCCAGTTCCAAGACGTAACGCCGAGCATTGTGCTTCCATCGTTGCCATGACCATCACCCTTGCGA
>JAVLEV010000136.1:0-5496 GCA_031920365.1 Planktomarina sp.
CTCAGTCTTAGTGGGCTCAGTCTTAGTGGGCTCACTTTTTTTTGACACAGTTTCAGCTTTTTTGGGAGTTTTCGCATCACTCATTTTGTGGCACTTTCATAAAAAATATATAGTCGGCGTCTAACAACAAGCAAAAATAATATAAAGAGAAAACGTCCTAGCCTGCTTTAAGCCTTAGATCACAAAAATATGCCTTAAAAATTTATGGATGGCCTTACTTCTCCATCCCCACATGGATAAAAGAGAGTCTTTAATGTAAGTCGGTTTTGTCAATAATAGCAGTTATTGCTAGCCCCACTATAGGTAGTCTGGAGCTTTAAAGGCTGATCCCCCATTCATGTTGGACGAACCCTAATCTTAGCTCTTTATCGTCACTAAAAAATAATAAAATTATCTTGTGTGGCTTCATATAAACTTGAAGACTACATAAATAGAATGGGCATAGCCTTTAGCAGAGTTTAGGTTTTGAATTTAATAATCTTTAAAATTAAATTATTACCTAATTTATTTACCGTGGTTTTTGTTACCGTAGCTACTCGATGATTTCAATAAGTTCTATTCTATTGATCGGAGCACCCTTTGGGGATATTTATCTGACTTTGAACACAGCTAAATGATGGAGTTTTCATCAGTAGAATTGAAAAAGCTTGGTAACTATATTTCGATAATTCACCGGAAATGAAATAAGTCCCGGTAGTGTTGACATAATGCAATTTTGCGCATGATGTAGATGTATCATGTATAAATAGTCAGGAGAATTTCTTGTGACCCCATTTATAAAGACAGTTGTTCAACAGGGCTGCCCCACAGTAGACATTGATAGTAAGTTTTACGATGTTGCGAAAGCCTTGGCCAGAACAGATAGCGGAACCCTAATAGTAGTCGATAGTGTTGAAAGGGTTGTGGGCATATTGTCAGAAAGGGACATTGTTCGTTATTTTTCATTAGAAAAAAATATTGAAGATTGCACAACTAAAAACCTAATGACTTCAACAGTAATTTCAGCGAACCAAGACGTCACATCGTCTGGCTTGATGGAAATGATGGTGCAGAATAATATCCGCCACGTTCCGATCATGGACGGGGGCAACTTGTTGGGACTAGTTTCAATAACAGATGTGATCAAAAGATTGCTGGATAAGCAACTGACTGAAGCTGAGCTGATGAAGGATTTTATCAATTCCTAATAATTAATTATTAATCGAGCCGCAGGCAATCTACCCTGTAAGTACTAGAGCAAGGCGCTAATATTGAAAACCTTATACGAAGCTTATGAACGATGGATTGCACAGGAGATAACATGTCTGGTGAATTAATCACTTCTTATTTATTTATACTTATCGGCTACATGGTTTTCTTCCTCGGGTACCTAGACATGACCAGTGGCTAACTCATTTGGACCTAATTAGGAAATTTCTAAACTCATCAGAAAGAAGTTGGGGCTTACGGGTGATACTGTTTGCCGTTTGCAACAAAATAGGATGAGTGATGTCTGACCAAGAAGAAGTTGCTAAAGGGGAGAAGTTTCCAATGAGACCATTAAGACTTAAAAGTCTATCGCAATTCTTCTACCAAAACTCCAGTTTTTTGATAGGTATTTTTTCGACTGCAATATTTATTAGCTATCTTTTTTTTGTAATGGTAGAAAAATCTTCGGGCTTCGAATTAGCCGATGACGATATAAAATCGTTAGGCACTTCGTTTGGTTTTGATCATGCGGAAATTATCACTTTTCTGGCAACACGTACCGATGAAATGATAAAAGCGTACATAAATTTCAATCAGGTTTGGGATACACTTTTTGGGCTTATTTACGGCTTAATGTATGTGGTTTGGATCTCAGTTTTGTTTAAAGAATTCTCTCAAAAGATGAGTTATTTAAACCTACTTCCATGCGTTCAAGTTCTTTTTGATTGGCTCGAAAACTATGCGTTAGCTTTGCTAGCTAATCAGTACTTAGCGGAAGGTGTGATTTCTTCAACAAGCGCTAAAATAGCCTCGGTTTTTTCAATTACCAAATGGGTCTTTTCTAGCCTGACACTTACGTTAGTTTTGATAGGAATTATTTTGATGATTTCTCGACTTGTAAAAAGTAAACAATAATTACTGTGATCAAATCAATTTTTAAAGATATATAATAAAGGTAGCACCAACCGCTGTGGGTATTAGCCCGCGAGAACAGCTTAAAATGGGAATGAACTATGCCATGCAACGAACAAAAAGAAGCTCAGAAGTTTTATAAGTCTCTTCGTTTAAAAGGCAACAAACATCAGTTTAAGAATACACTTGGCGTCCAAATAAAGTGCTTCGGAATTGCATTTCCAAATGGACATGCTGAACTACACGAAAGAGACTTAATAGTTGGACTTGTTGAAATGGTTGGCCCAACCCCGTCTTTTGAGGATTTGGTGTCACGTCTTGGTTTGGAAGCATTTGACAAAGTGGATGCGGTTTATGGTTTTGCAGAACCTTTTGATGATGTTTGGGACGAAGCCATCGGTGTAGACAAATAATTTATGCTAACTACGCTTTGACACTGCGAATTCTGTAAAAAGCAGTGCGAGGCTTTGGGCCTACCTCACGCCATCTATGAAAAAAACTGGCTGGTTTGATAATTAGCATAGGAGTAACACGGATAGGGTAAGTAAATTTAAACTGGGAGCCTAATTAGCTTTCATAGTTATTTTTATTTTTTACTAGCCCCATTAGGGATTTTGGGTAGTGCCTTAGTTTTATTTTGCTTATTAAACGTAAAGCTGAGCTTTTGGTCCAGTCGTTGGAGGTTTTTTACTAATAAGTCAAAAGTAAAAAAATTTACTAAGTAAACTAGTGCTTCCACACCGATACTGGTTTCCTAACCCAGCATCAGTCAACACACACACTATAACTTTATAGTAGCCTGAGTGATCAGTCCCGTAGGAGGTAAATGGCCCCCCGGGGACGTCAATCCACGATTCTTATGCCAAGCTGCCTATCTTCACTTTGATGGTAATGGCAATTCAGTTGTGTCTTTCAACTCTTCCATTACAAAGCTTGCGCTTACGTCTGCCAGTTCGATTTTGCCAATAAGTTGTTGATATAGATCGTCATAGGCTTGTACATCCCGAACCCTAGCTTTCACTAGGTAATCTTGGTTACCAGAGGTTCTATATGCAGATTGTACTTGTGGCAGGCTATCAATTACCTTTGAAAAATTTTCTGCCCAATCTTTGCTATGGGTACTCACTGAAATTGAGATGAAAACTGTAAGGCCAAGTCCAACTGCCTGTGCATCTAGCAAGGCGACTCGAGCTACCAGTATCCCACTATCTTGAAGCCTTTTAAGCCTTCGCCACACTGCGTTTCGTGATAGGTTGACCGCCTTTGCCAAGTCCTCCAAAGATTGGCTTGTATCTCGCTGCATATGTTGCAGTATGTGTTTATCAAAGGTGTCATATGTTACAATTTTTGAAGCCATATAGGGAAAATATCACAATTATAATTTAAATTACAAGAATATTTGGGAAAAGATTTCAACCCATATGGGTTAGAGTATGAAAAATAGTAAATTTGGAGTCACCTATGAAATCTTCCCCAAACTTTTTTTCTAATCATTTGCAAGTGGTTGATGAGACTTATGGACAGCATTTTTTGCATGCAAGCTATTATTTTATGATGCTTGCTATAGCGGCAGTTTGTGCGTTGACGCACGCTTTTTTACCGTTCTTATTCGAAACGACCTCAAGTCAGATAATTCTTAAGCTACACGCTAAAATGACTACTCGGCAGCTTTTTGAGGCTGAATAGATTTTAAAAGACGATCTGGAGGAGCGATTGTTGTGCTTGTTGTTACCTTATCTGTTTTCGATCAAACTGATCCTAAATTAAAAGGGAAATATGATGACCACTAAGTTTGATTTGCAAAATGTACCTGAGGGCTATCTTGCGGATCCTTACAGTGTTCTGGCGGAACTTCGTGTACAATCGCCCGTCTACGCAAACCCTGACGGGACATTTATTCTAACGGGTTACAACGACATTTTACAAACATATCGGGACCCAATAGCTTGGTCCTCTGACAAAAAAGCTGCTTTCAGGCCAAAATTTGGGAACACGCCCCTTTTTGAGCACCACACGAACAGTGTGGTTTTCATTGATCCACCAGATCACACCCGTATTCGTCGCCTGTTTCAATCTGCTTTCACCCGTAAGGCATTGGCGGCCTTTGTACCGCGGATAACAGGCTTGGTTGATGAGTATTTAAACCGCCTAGAAGATCAAGGCCAGATGGAGGTGGTGAAAGAGTTTTCATTCTGCCTTCCGATAGAGGTGGTATGCGACCTTTTGGGCGTTCCGCGTCAAGATCGTATATTTATCCAGGTATGGGCAAACGCAATTCTTACCGCGTTAGAGCCAACATTGACCAAAAAACAGTTTGATGATGGGAACCAAGCGGTTGTTGATTTCAAAGAATATTTACGAGACCTCATTGCCCACCGGCGGAGCCATCCTGATGGCGCACAAGACACTGAGGTTCTAAGCGTTTTAGCGGATGCGGAAGCAGATGGTGAATACCTCACAGAAATTGAATTGCTGCATCAATGTATTTTTATGCTCAACGCGGGTCACGAAACATCCACAAATATGATTACACATGGTATCCATGAGATGCTGTGCAACCCCGATCAAATCAGCCTTCTTTTGCAAGATCCAAGTCTTATTGAGCCGATGGTAGAAGAAGTGCTGCGCTATCAGGCGCCAATTCAGATCAATAACCGCAGGGCAACCTCAGATCAAATATTGTCAGGCGTTACGATACCAGCAGATACGACTGTGCATATGATGATCAATGCAGCCAACCGTGATCCAGCCCAGTTCCCAGACCCGGATTGTTTTGATATCACGCGTCGTCCAAACAGGCATTTGTCTTTTGGTTTGGGCATCCATATTTGTGCGGGCAATGCTTTGGCCCGAGTCGAGGCGCAAGTCGCATTTCAGAGATTATTTCATCGGTTCCCAAAACTGGCGTTGACCAGTCCTGCGGTCGTTGCTCCAAGGTTGAGGTTCCGTGAGGTATCGTCCTTGCATGTCTCTGTAACTTAGCGCTTACACCAGTTGTTGACGATACAAACGGTTTTACTTTGGGATCGTGCAACCAAGCCTTCACCTCCAGAGACAATTGCTGCAGTGAATAGCTACTAAATTTTGTCTAAGTTAGAGTACGTCTGCCACAGTTCATCACGGTAAGGCATTTTTTGGCCAGTAATAGGTAGGGGAGGCAACCTACTGTGCTCAGACGTCCTGTAAACGTTGGTCGTGAGCCGCGTGCTGCGTCAGAAATTGGTACCCTGGCGACCATAATAATATTTGCCTGCTCTGCAGATCGTGTACGAAATATATGTTAAAATCGGATCCCTCGATGATTAAATTCGAAGGACACACAATGTTTTGATACAGAGACCTTGGTGCGGTCGGCGGGACTCGAACCCGCACGAGTGTTACCTCACAGCGACCTCA
>JAVLEV010000137.1:0-5485 GCA_031920365.1 Planktomarina sp.
TACTGATTACAAATCAGACGGAATAATATTGACTTACCTTCCCAAGCACATCCATATATTGGTATTACAGCATATTTATTGATTTATTTATTCCCTCTCCTACCTAGACATTCCGCTAAATTTCTCTAATGTGGTTACTCAGTGGTTACCTGTCTTTGCTGAGGCTATTTTAAGAGGAATGCTTTGAAGCTCACTGAAAAGAGAATTCGCGATTTAAATCCCAAACCAAAACAGTTTTTTGTATGGGACGATGAACTACCCGGCTTTGGTGTGAGAGTGGGCGCATCCAACAGCAAAAGTTATGTCTTGCGCTACCGAGTGGGCGGAGGACGAACAGGACAACAACGACGCGCGACATTAAGTAAATGCAGTAGCATTACGCTGGATTCTGCCCGTAGAATTGCCCGGGAATACTTTGCAGATATAAGAAATGGTGGCGACCCATTGGGCGATCGTAGAAAACAACGAGCAGAGCCAACCTGCAATGACTTGTTCGACCGATACATCATTGACCATGCCGCGGAACATAAGGCTGTAAAATCCAGACAAGAAGATGAGCGGTATATCACCAAAGTATTAAAACCAAAGTTTGGAACAAGAAAAGTACGCGACATTACACTTTCAGATGCTGAGGCACTTCATAAAAGTTTACGATCAACGCCCATCGCCGCAAATCGCGTTCTGTCGTTATTCTCTAAAATCCTCAACCTTGCTGAAAGATGGCATATGAGAGAAGTCCGCAGCAATCCATGTTCGGCTGTAGCGCGAAATCCAGAAGAAAGTCGGGATCGCTACTACTCGACCTCCGAAATCCAATCAATTGGGCGGGCGCTACGGGAATTAGAGCCCACGAGTAATCCGTTCGCCATCCTAGCTATTAAATTGGCATTTCTTCTAGGTTTACGCATCGGTGAAATCCAAAATATGAAGTGGGAAAACATTAACTTCGAAACACAAAGGCTGACAATCGAGAAGTCCAAAACTGGTCGTCAGCAATTATCTTTGCCAACAGACGCATTAGACTTATTATCTGCCTGCAAGCAGGTTGGTCCCTTCGTTATCGCTGGCCGCGGTACTGACAAGCCTTTGGATTATAAATCCATCCACGGTGTCTGGGTAAAGATTAGGGGAATAGCTGGTTTAGAAAATGCGCGGGTTCACGACTTACGACACACTGTCGCAACGCTAGCAGCTGGTACGGGCGCAGGAGCTCATCTTATCCGAGATTTGATAGGTCACAAGACACTGGCAATGGCAAATAGATATGTCGGTCGCATGGATGAACCTGTCAGCGATTTACGCGAACAGGTCGCAGGCCAGATCACTAAAAATCTAAATTTCGAACAGAATGAGCTGAAAGAGACCTGATATGCATAATGGTGTGGAACCTAACGAAGTTGGTGGGGCACAATTCGTGGAATGGTTCATCACGCTTCCAAATATCAAAAAAGCTCTTCAGAATAAAACTGGTACCCGGGGGCAAATAACAGCGTATTTTGAGGCAATATATCGAATAGATTACATAGACAGGATAATGGCATCTGATAATGCAGACATGTCTAAAAAGCTATTTTCTGGGATTATGTTGGGTCTAGGGGACGATCCAAGTATTCTTTTAGAACATGATTGTGAGTTAATAGTACAGCACGCTAAAACAGACCCAATTGTTTTTTCAATCGTACACAGAATGATAAAAAAGGCTCAATTAAATGGGGCTAGATTACCAGATGCATTTGCAAAGCTAGCTGCATCGGATGAATTTATCAATCTAGCGGGGCGAGGATACAAGACAGGGCGGTATCCTACAATTCTCAGAGATTTTATTTACTACCTGATGATTGAAACCTTAGTAATCAACTTTGGTCTGTCCATCAGATCAGTGGAGGCCCGCATGGAAGAACTGGATTTTCGTGTGGAAAAAACGCGGCGCGCGCGCCCTAAAAGTGCCATCGATTTGATACGCGATGGTTGCACAAAAAATGGATTACAGCCCCAAAGCAGTGAGACCATTCGTAAGGCTCACCGTAAAATTAGTAAAACACACTTTTTTCTTAAAGACATGAAATTGCTTAATTAAATTATTAAATAGGCCCCAATCTTACTATTCTTAGGCATCATAAGATATCTGCATAAACAATGCAGAGGAAAAATAATGCTTAAAGAAACATCTAATCCCACAGGCACCGTGAAGCCGTTGGAACCGGAAAGTTATTACGACACCAGCAGTCCGGAACTCCGCAAGATAGCTGCAAAACAAACTCTAGCAAAGTGGCGCCACTTAGGGAAAGGCCCATCATACATCAAAGTAGGTTCAAAGGTTCTGTATAAAGGCTCTGATGCTCTGCAATGGCTGGAAAGCCAAAAGATCAGGACCTTAGATCATGAATAAAACAGAGCTGTCTATAAACGAACTTCCCCAACAACGTACTAAATTGCCAGTTTCGCCAAATTGGGCAGCCGAAGCTGGTAAAGGCGACGAAGGCGGTGCAGCATGATCAATGCAAGAAACTTGTCTCAGCAACTTGGCGGACATTGGTATGGCCGATACGGAACTGCCCCATGCCCTATTTGTCAGACAGAACGGCGAAAAGACCAAAACGCGCTAACTCTCTCGGACAATGAAAACCGCCTATTAGCGCACTGCAAGAAGTCGGGCTGTGACTTTCACGATATAGTTGCTGCAGCTGGCTTCGTTCATGGCACATGGAAAGCGCCAAATCCCGTTGCAGCAGCCCAACGCAAGGCCCAAGCGAGAGAAGAAGCCAATAGACGCTCACTACAGGCGCAAAAACTTTGGTCAGAAACTTGGCCAATAGCAGGCACTGTAGCAGAGCAGTACCTGCGCCAGCGAGCTATAACTTGCGAACTGCCAGATACTTTACGTTATCACCCTGAATGCTGGCACCCATCAGCCAAACGCCTACCTGCAATGCTAGCTGTTGTTGAGGGCGCCGCAGACTTCGCCCTACACCGTACATTTTTGATGCCAGATGGTTCGGGAAAAGCAAAAGTAGACCCACCAAAAGCTATGTTAGGGCAAGTGTCTGGAGGCGCTGTGAGGCTTGCCAAGGCGTCGGGTCCACTGGTGGTAGCAGAGGGGGTGGAAACGGCTCTAAGTCTCTGCTGTGGCCTCCTAAATGGACCCGCCTCTGTGTGGGCAGCATTGTCTACAGCAGGACTTGTTTCGCTTAGATTACCACCCGAGGTAGGTAAACTTGTCATAGCGGCTGATAACGATAAGGCAGGTCATAGGGCCGCCAACGCTTTGGCTATTAAAGCATCTCAAATTGGCTGGGAGGTTACGCTTTCACCGCCAAAATCCGGCGCAGACTGGAATATTGTTTTGCGAGGAATAGGCCGATGAACATTCTTCCCAACGGCGAAGCATTCAAGCCAGAAGGGCCTCAGCCGTTGTTGCGTGACTTGCCACCCAGTCAGCCATTCCCAGAAGAGGCCTTGGGTCCTCTGTTACTCGCGGTACGAGCAGTGCAGTCAAGCACTCAAGCACCCCTTGCCATCCCTGCGGCCTCTGGGTTAGCGATGGCATCGCTTGCAGTCCAAGGGTTTGCAGATGTTGAGACACTAGGGGGACGCCGGCCAACCTCACTCTATATGCTGACGATAGCAAAATCTGGCGAACGTAAGTCAAGCTGTGATGCGCCACTTATAGCGGGCTTGAGACAACATGAAAAAGAACAGGCAAAAAATCGAGAACAGGCGCTTCAATCTTCCAAAAATGCACGCGCCCTTTGGAAAGCTGAACACGATCGGATTACTGCCAATCTCAAAAGCAGGGACTCTCTTAAACGCACGGGGGCACAAGCAGACCTCGAAGCTTTAGCGCCGGAACCAGATGCCCCACCATCGACAGATCGGGTTGTCACTGAGCCAACTTACGAGGGGCTAACGCGGCTATTTTGTGAGGGTCAGCCTTCGCTAGGTATTTTTTCTGACGAAGGCGGTCAGTTTCTTGGCGGTCATGGGATGAATTCAGATAACCGTCAAAAGACGCTAGCTGCTCTTAATGATTTATGGGGTGGCAACCCAATACGCCGCACACGGCAAGGTGATGGGTCTTTTACGCTGTACGATCGAAGACTGGCAATTCACCTTATGGTGCAACCAACCGTTGCATACGAATTTATGTCAGATCCGCTCGCAGCCGATACGGGTTTCTTACCAAGGTTTCTGATGTGTGAGCCAGAAAGCACAATCGGCTCACGTCTTTACGCAAACACACGCCACGATGGCATGGCAATTATGGATTTCGAAACTCGGCTTCGACAAATCTTGCAGACAGAAATGCCGATGGATGAAGAGACTAGGGAACTGAACCCTAGACTGCTAAGTCTTAGCGATGGCGCGCGCGAATTGCTTATACTGTTTTCTGATACAATCGAATTAGAACAAGCAAAAGGTGCTAGTCTTGCGCAAATTACAGGCACAGCGTCTAAATCTGCGGAGCAGGCTGCTAGAATTGCTGGAGTTCTAACGCTCTGGCGCGATTTAGGCGCTACTGAAATTAATTCTGATACCATGCAAAATGCCATAGATTTAGCGCAGTATTATTTACATGAGGCTTTACGGCTGGCCAATGCGTCATTAATATCTAAGCAGGTTCAACAAGCTGAAACCCTTCGCAAATGGCTTTTGGACAAGTGGCTGCCCAAACATTTATCAGAACCATATGTTGTACCTAGTGATATTCTTCAATTTGGACCAAATCTGCTGCGCGAAAGGCCCAAAATAAAAAAGGCAATCGCAATGCTTGTGGAGGCTGGTTGGCTGGTCGAAATGCCGGAAAATACCATCGTGGACGGCAAACCGCGAAAAGCAGCGTATCAAGTAATTAGGGCATCGAACGATGTGGTTTGATGCAAAGGCCGCCCTTAAAGAGATTAGAGCCGCCAAAAGTCAAATACTTCAACAGCAAGATCGCAGTCAAAACGCAGAGCCAATTAGCGGGATTAGCAGGATTAGCAGCCTAGGGCTGTCACATTGCAAAAACTCACACCTCCGAGAAAATGATGAGAAACATTTCTATGATGCGGTTAAAACAGCATTTGATGACTATTATTCGCTTGATAAGTTTAGTCCCGATGCTTGGCGATAAGGTACCCTTTAGGTTTTCATTAAATGCGGTAGTCGGGTTTGCGACACAGCTGCCCGCCCCTGTTTATGACAAAGTCAAAAGGGCAACTTTGCACCCAGTTCGGCGCGTACGGTGACAGTCTGGAATGTGAACCTTGTATATTTCCAACCACCGTGACCTTATCTGACGAAGATTACGGCCTCACTACCGATGGACAGCTATATTCGCGATGCCTAAATACAGACGCAATACCGGAGACATAGATGACTTATAAATTGTATTATGCCGCCGGGACTGCATCGATGGGCGTAAGGGTATTGCTTGAAGAGATTGGCGCCCCGTACGAGCTGATCCAAACAACAACAGACAGACAAACACCGCGACCAGCTGAAC